>CAJQOR010000478.1 GCA_905479965.1 uncultured Rhizobiaceae group bacterium
TTGACTATCTCGCCAAAGTTATCACTGGCGTTAAATTCAAAGACGGAATTGAAACGACACTAAACAATCAGGTCGCTGCATGACTGAAAAATCTCAAACACCAGATTTGACAATAACTCACCTCAGGGCGTTCTTCGATGAAGCTAGCGATTGTTTCCGTCATTAAGCGTTCACATAAAAAACGTGGGGCGCCAATTTTTAAAACGCCAGAAAAACCGCTTTTTCCTAAGTCCACAAATTCAAGTGATCTCAAACGTGCTGAGCGTATCACGCGGCCCTGAGTGGATAATTCATAACCTATATCAGTCAGCCGCAAGGGCCGCTTAGTCCGTTTAAAAACCGGCATGCCAATACGAGCCTCTAACGTCGCGACCATTCTACTAAGCGCGGGTTGAGACATATTTAACTCGTTAGCGGCGGCCTGGAACGTACCTTTATCGACGATGACAGACAGCTGTTCCAAGTGACGTGGATCTAAGAACATATCAAATACTTATATTAATTTACCGAAATATTATTGGACTGATATATTGATATAGTCAATAGTTGACCTCTGATAGTCATCTCCTTGCGAGGTGATGTATGTTTGGGAGGACATAATGACATTCAATACAACGTTGTTGGGCCTAAGTGCCGCTTTAGTTATTTCCGCAACACCAACCATGGTGCAGGCGAAAACTCGATTAATCGTCAATTGCTTTTGGCCATCTCAGCACTTCGTCTGCCAGAAAGTTCTACCCGGTTGGCTGGAAGAAGTTGAAAAAGTAACAGATGGCCGTGTTGTGGGTAACATTCCACCAAAATCTGTTGCACCACCGCCTGAACAGCTTGGCTCTGTGGAAAAAGGTATTGTTGATGCAGCGGTTCAGTTTAATGGATTAATCGGGAATCGCGTCAATGGTGCGCTGACAGCCATGCAGCCATTTGTAGGCTCGTTTAACGGGCCGGCAATGACACAAGCGGCATGGGAAACCCAAGAGCAATTCTATCCAAATGAATTTGATACTGTTGAGCTATTAGCGCAATGGGTGATAACACCAGGTCGATTATTCTCAACAACTGACACACCAGTTGTCACATTAAAGGATTTCACATCGCGTAAGGTTTGGGCGTTGCCTGGTCCACTTGCAAATATAGGTAAATCGCTTGGTGCTGGTGTTGTGTCGTCCCCTGCAGTGAAGTCCAATGAAATCATTTCACGCGGTGTAGTTGATGCCCATTTAGGTCTTGGTGGCGATGCAATAAAAGCATTCCAAGTTGTACCATATTCAAAGTCCATGACGAAATTTTCAAAACCATTATATACCACAACGTTTTCCTTTGTGATCAATAAGGGAAAATGGGCGGAAATATCAGAGGAAGATCAAGCAGCAATACGCGCCATCAGCCAAGAAAAAGTTGGTATGGCAGCCTCTGCAACATGGGATATGGTTAGTGGCTCTGTCTATGCAACATTTGATGAATTGAACATTGAAGTTGTTGATGCGGCTGCAGATCTTGAGACAGCGTTTATGGATGCCGCTAAGCCTATTACCGCCAATTGGGTTAAGAAAACCACCGAAGCTGGTATTGATGCAGATGCCGCACTAGAGTTTTATAAAAAACGCTTGGCGGAACTTAGTAAATGACGGGATCCTCCCAGAGTTCAAGCGGTGTGAGACGGCTTTTTTATCGCTCGATCACAGCGCTTGAAACATTTTCAAGTTTGGTGATTTTCATCATGATGCTATTAACATTTGCAGATGTAATTGGGCGTTATGTTTTAAATAAGCCAATTTTTGGTGCATCTGAGATGATCTCGGCTCTTTTAGCTCTGGCCATTTTTTCTGGCCTTGGCGTCACCAATGCCCGTGATGAGCATATTATGGTTGAGTTATTTATTGAGCCGACAAGAAAACTTCTTAGCCCATTTATATATGAAATTGTCATTCAAGCATTTTCAGTAAGTGCAATGTTACTGATTGCTGTTGTGTTGTTTGAGCATGCGTTGGAATCCTATACATTAAGCTCGCTAACAGTGGTGTTGGAATTACCGCTTTACTATGTCACCGGATCGATCGCATTTCTCGCGTTAATCAGTGTCATTTCCCAGATGATTGGTATCTTTTACAAATTCAATGATCTGCGTAACCCGGATGTGAAAAAATGATCACCGCTTTACTGGGTTTTGCAGCCTTAATTGCTTTGTGTTTTTTTGGCTTTCGCGTTGGTTTTGCAACATTAATTGTTGGGTTTGTTGGCTTTGCAATAGAGCGTGGGACGAGTGCCTCACTTGCTATGGTCGCGCAGCAAGTTGCCGAAGATGCGCAAAACTATAATCTCTCCGTGATACCACTGTTTATCTTAATGGGTATTTTCGTTTATCGCTCCAATATTAGTGATGATCTTTATGATGCAGCCTATGCCGCCCTGGGACGATTTAAAGGCGGGTTAGCGCTTGCGACCGTCATTGCGTGTGGCGGCTTCTCAGCCGTTTGTGGTTCAACATTGGCTACTGCCGCAACCATGTCAAAGGTTGCTATGCCTCAAATGAAGGGCTTTAAATACAAGGATAGTCTAGCCGCTGGTACAATTGCAGCAGGTGGGACGCTTGGCATTATGATACCGCCTTCAGTTCCGCTTGTTATTTACGGCATCACCGCTGAGCAAGACATTGGTCTGTTGTTCATTGCAGGGATCCTACCGGGCATCTTATTGGTTCTTCTATTTTTGTTAGCTGTTATGATAACTGTATACCGTGACCCAAGTTCAGCGCCTGATGCTGCGGATTTAGATCCTGTCAGAAAGAAACAGGCTATTCGCGGTACACTTCCGGTACTTATTCTTTTTGTCATTGTGCTAGGTGGCATATATGGTGGTATTTTCACTGCAACAGAAGCATCCGGAATTGGTGCATTTGGCGCAGCCGTCATTGCCTTTTTGCGCGGTTACTTACGCAGCTATGAAGAATGGCGCAGCTGCCTTGTTGAAGCCGCAATAACAACCTCGAAAATTTTCATTGTTTTGTTTGGTGCCGTTGTGTTTGCACAATTTATTAATTTATCTGGCATGCCATATGATTTGCTGGATTTAGTCGATGAATTACAGATGGGCCCGTTGCAACTCGTTGCTTTTATTTGTTTTATTGCCTTGTTGATGGGTATGGTATTTGAATCGATCGGCATCGTTGTTCTGCTTGTTCCTGTGTTTTTACCAGCCGTTTCTATTCTTGGTGTTGATATGATCTGGTTTGGGATCATCATCGTGTTGGTGACTGAAATTGGGCTCATCACACCGCCGATCGGCATGAACGCATTCGTGGTAAAGTCGGTGTTGCCGGATGTGCGTTTGCTCGATATTTTCCGCGGTGTTGTGCCTTATATATTCGCTTTATTAATAGGGTTGTTGCTGGTGTTTTTCTTCCCATCAATTGCAACTTTCTTGCCTGAAATTTCTAGGTGATTTATGACTGAAAAAATCAAAAATATTCTCTTCATTATGGCTGACCAATTACGGTGGGATTACCTGTCATGTTATGGTCATCCCCATCTTGATACCCCCAATATTGATAAATTGGCTGCCAAAGGCGTGCGTTTTGACCGCGCTTATGTGCAGTCACCGGTTTGCGGACCTTCGCGTGCATCGTTTTACACTGGGCGAACCGTCTTTAGCCACGGCTCCACATGGAACAAGGTTCCTTTGCCAATTGGTGAATTAACGTTGGGGGATTATTTGCGTCCATTAGGTGTTACAACAGCTGTAGTGGGTAAAACCCATATGACCCCTGATAAAGAAGGCATGGCGCGGCTTGGTTTAAACATGGAAACGGAGTTGGGATGCCTAATTGGCGAACCTGGATTTGATCCTTATGAGCGAGATGATGGATTGCATCCAACACCCGGATTACGCCTGCGTGGCGGTCAGCTTCGATATAATGATTATCTTAATGAACTTGGATATGAGGGTGAAAACCCATGGAACGATTTTGCCAATTCCGCTGAAGGACCCGATGGTGAAATTCTATCGGGGTGGGAATTAAAACATTCCTTGCTGCCTGCGCGTGTGAAAGAAGAGCATTCTGAGACAGCTTATATGACCAATCGTGCCATGAATTTTATATCTGAAATGGGCGATAAGCCGTGGCTTTGTCATTTAAGTTTTATCAAGCCACATTGGCCTTATATGGCGCCAGCGCCGTATCATAACATGTATGGGCCAGAGACGTTTATTCCGGTTAAGCGGCATGAAAGTGAGAAAAATCTCAATAGCATCAACCCTGTCATGCAAGCGTTTCAATCTATGGAAGTGAGTGAAACTTTCTCAACACCTGGGGTGCGAGAAACGGTGTTGCCAGCCTATATGGGGTTGATTAAGCAAATTGACGATCATCTTGGACGGTTGTTTGATTGGCTTGAAGAAACGGGAAAAGATAAAGAAACGATGATCGTCGTCACCTCAGATCATGGGGACTATTTGGGTGATCATTGGATGGGTGAAAAAGAATTGTTTCACGAAGAATCTGTGCGTGTTCCGATGATTATTTATGACCCACGAAATTGCGCAGACACCACCCGAGGAACAGTTTCGAACGCGATGGTGGAAGCTATCGACTTAGTGCCTACATTTATGGAAGCCACAGATGCGCCTTCCGCATCTCATCGCATTGAAGGGTGTTCACTTGTGCCCTTGTTAAAGGGTGAGACACCAAGCGAGTGGCGCAATGCAGTTTTCTCAGAGATTGATTATGCATTTTACGCAGCGCGTGAAACGTTAAATTTAGGTGCGTCTGAGGCGCGGGGATACATGATCCGAACCGAAGATTGGAAATATGTTTATTTTAAAGGCTTCCCGCCGCAATTGTTTGATCTTAAAAACGATCCGGATGAATTTTACGATCTAGGGATTTCACCAGATCACGCGGAGATCAGATCAAAGATGTATGATCTATTGGTTCAGCGATTATTAGATCGCAAAAACCGTGTCACCATGAGTGATGAACAGGTTTTAGGTGTCCGGGCCGGTGAAGGAAGCAGTGGCATTAAAATTGGCAAGTGGTAGTTGCTAAGATATTGATATCGCTACTTTTATAGACGAAAAAATCTAGAGCTCGTTCGCCCATGGTGGGTTGGCACCTGATCTGGATACGGTGATAGCCGCAACTTTCGACGCAAATTTCATTGCCTGTTGGAGCTCATTATCGTTCAGATTTTTAAGTGCTGATTTCGACAAAAGATCGAGTTCTGAAAGTTTTGCAAGCAAACCGCCATTAAAGCTATCACCCGCACCAACTGTGTCTGCAACTTTGACCTTTTCAATTGAAATATCAACTGATTTGCCCTCACCATAGAAGCCAGTTGATCCATCTTCACCTTTGGTAAGAACGACCAATGATACGCCTGCATTTAAAATCATGTGCGCAGCAGAATTTAACGACGTCGCATCTGGATAAATCCAGCTTAGATCTTCATCTGAAATTTTAACAATGTCGCAAACGCTGAAGAGTTTATCCAAACGCGCTCTATACTTTGCCTCATCTGAAATGAATGTAGTGCGAATATTTGGATCAAGCATGATAACTGAACTATCAGCCATTTTGGATGCTAGTGCCGCATAGCTTTCACCAGATGGTTCGCTTGCCAGGCTTATGCCACCAAAATAATAGGCGGATGCAGGCTCATCAATTGATAGAAAATCTTCATACTGAACCATACGGCCCGCTGAATTTTCATCAAAGAACGAATAGGATGCTTGCCCATCCATAAGTTCGACAAAGGCTAGCGTTGTCGGACGTGTACTTCTCACTAACTGCGATGTGTCCACTTTGCTGGTTTTTAAGTCTCTAACCAGCTGGTGACCAAACATGTCTTCTGAGACGCCGGAAATAAGTCCAACGTCTGCCCCAAGTCGCCCAAGCGTGATCGCTGTATTAAAAATCGCGCCGCCAGAATGTGGTACAAATGCTGTCTGATCGTCATCAATGCCAGTGGCAATCATGTCGACCAGAGCTTCGCCACAGCAAATGATCATGAAATGCGTTTCTCACTTGCTTCATCAAAGTAGTGAACACGATCAGCATCCACTTTGAAATGCATCAGATCGCCACGTGAAAATTCTGCGAAATGTTCCGTTTTCACAATGAACTCAGATTTATCATCGCGGATTAAGTGAGCAATGATATGGTCACCAAGCTGCTCAATCAATTCAAGTTTTCCGCTGATAACAGCTTCTGATTTTTCACATGTTGTAAGATGCTCAGGACGTATACCAACTACGACACCATTTTGAGGTGCTTCTTGCAGATCACCAACACCTTTTTCTCCGCCGATTGAGATAGTTTTTCCAGACACTTCTGAACTGAAGATGTTCATTGCCGGGCTACCGATAAACTGTGCAACAAACAGATTGTCAGGTTTGCCGTAAAGATCCATTGGTTTGCCAACTTGCTCAACATGTCCAAGACGCAAGACAACGATCTTATCGGCAAGGGTCATCGCTTCAACCTGATCATGCGTTACATAGACCATGGTTGATCCAAGACGCTCATGAAGACGCGCAATCTCTAGGCGAGTTTGACCACGAAGAGCTGCATCAAGGTTCGACAATGGCTCATCAAATAAGAACACCTCAGGCTCGCGAACAATAGCTCGTCCAATGGCAACGCGTTGGCGTTGACCCCCCGATAAAGCCCGAGGCGTCCTATCTAAATAATCGACGATATCAAGCACTTTAGCGGCTTGCTGTACGCGACGATCAATCTCTTCTTTTGGTGTTTTGGCCTGCTTAAGACCAAATGCCATATTGTTATAAACAGTCATATGCGGGTAAAGCGCGTAGGTTTGGAACACCATGGCTATACCACGTTTTGAAGGGGCTACCTCATTAACAACCCGATCACCAATTGAAATATCACCACCTGAAATTTCTTCAAGACCAGCAATCATGCGCAGCAATGTAGATTTACCGCAGCCTGAAGGGCCAACAAAAACGACAAACTCACCGTCTTCAATATCGAGATCCACCCCATGCATGACCTCAATATCACCATAGGACTTAATCACATTTCTGATTGTTAAACCGGCCATTGTTTTTCCATTTCTGTTATTGCATTTGTTAAACCATCAACAAAGCCAGGGTATTGAGTTGGTAGATCGGCCCATAAACGTTTTGATTGGGCAAATTCCGTCTCTTGTCCCGCCTTTAAGAGAGGCTCTAATAAATTCCAGTAGGTTTCGTAGTAAGGAATAGGCATGTTGCCTGATACAGTGCGACGCGCATAAACGTACCAACTAGCAACACAATCATATCCATGAATTGGTGTAATGCCTTGCTTGAGACATGATTCAAGCGTTGGTCTTATAAAGACGGGCATCTTAGAAAAACCATCCATACAAATACGTTCAAGCTGATCAGCAATTGCGCGATTGGAGAAACGCTTTGCTATTTTCGCTAGATATTCGTCTTTGTTTAATGGCAGCTCCATATTAAGACCTGGCAGAACTTCTTTTGTCTCATAATTATCGAAAAACTGTCGAAGTTCTGGGTCTATAAATGCTTGATCATAAGTGTCGTGACCAGCAAGTGCACCCAAGTAACAAAGGCCCGTGTGACCACCGTTCAAGATGCGAATTTTTGCTTCTTCATATGGATCAACATCATCAACAATTTCCACGCCAACTTTGCCAATATCTGGCATTGGTGCGCAGAATTTACGTTCGATCACCCATTGAGAAAATGCTTCACCATGGATGGGATCAAAATGTCCAACCCCAAAGCTTTCGGCAATTTCTTGATGAAGTGTTTCATCTGCGCGTGGTGTGATGCGGTCAACCATGGAACATGGGAAGCTGACATTATCTTCAACCCATGCCAACAGTTCAGTCTCACCTATAAGTGCAAGATAATGCTTGAAATTGTTTTCAAGCATATGACCATTGGAACGAATATTATCGCAGCAAAGGATATTAACCGGATTGTTTGTTTCCTGATGACGCTGCTTTAACCCTAACGTTAAAAACGCATAAATAGAGGTTGTCTGAGCACCGGAAATTTCATCTGCGATCAAAGGATCATTCGTGTTGAGAGAAAAATCATCATTTAGATAATACCCGCTCTCCGTCACGGTGATTGTGATCATGTGTACATTTGGATTAGCAATTGCACTTTCTGCAGCATCTGCATCCAGCGACCAATCCAAAAATTGGCAATGCGAACGCACGAGGCGTAATTCTTTGTCACCCTCAGGGGATGTGGTTTTTAAGATATAACCATTCTCAACCTGTGAGGAGTTTGCAAATGCTGAAGATTCACCGGCTCTTAAATTAATAGCGGTAATGCCCCATCTCAGATCTCCGGTTTGATCCATATAATCGTCAAGATAAACAGCCTGGTGGGCGCGATGGAAAGCCCCGTAACCAATATGTACAACACCTAGCAAACAATCTGAGCGATCATAACGTGTTGAAACGAGTTCTGGGTTTGACTGATGTATTGTGGCTAAAGTCATGAGCTTGCCTTCTGCTTCGGTGCCAACTCATTCAAAGCAATGTCGCGATACTCAGAAGGCGTCATGTCTTTCATTTTTAAGAACTGTCTGTTGAAATTCGCCAGGTTCTGAAAGCCCACAGAGAAGCAAATAGCAGAGACCTGATCATCGGTTGAGTAGAGCATTGAACAAGCTTGGCTAATCCGAATGCGATTAACAAATTCTACGAATTTATTGCCTGTAAAGCGTTGAAAGTTTCGTGAAAATGCAGCTGGGCTCATCCCGGCCATATTTGCCGCCATGTCGATAGAAATATCTTCCGAATAATGCTGAGAAATATAATCAACAACTTCAGCGATACGTGCCTGCTTTGAATTGCCTTCTGGCTGGATCATACCCGCCACTGAAAGTGCGCGTTTTTCTGCATGTTCGTTTACCCGAACTAAGAAACGTAAGAACGCCACAATCCGTTCAGCGCCCCGTGTGGACCTTATGCGTTCAAGGTGACCCTTGGCAAAAGTTGGATTAAAACCTGTAAATTCAATACCAGATTTTGACATTTCAAACATAGCATCCATCTCGCGGAATTCTGGGAATGCAACAGCCAATTGATCTACGCTTTCCTGGCTAAATTGAACCAGCATGTCACGGATTTCAACGGGTTTTGGGTCTGTCACTTCATCAGTGATCCAGTTGTGCGGCAGATGTGGCCCTGTCAAAAACAATGACCCCGGTGAAAACTCACCGATATAATCACCCACAAATGCTTTACCGCGCGTTGCAACAACAAGATGTAGCTCATATTCAGGATGACTATGCCAGCGGCAAAGATCTGTTGGCCAACCGTGCTCAAGATACCGAATGGTCTCTGTGGCGCGATCAACATATTCAAATTCTGGCAGAATAATCGACATCAGCTACCTCAATACGTCCCCACCATCAACGCAAAACAATTGCGTTGTGATGTATTGCGATTGATATAAGGGAACCAGAACGTTAATTCCATGCTCATTCTCGCAACGATCTTGGAAACAATCACCAAGACCAGTTGTGAAAACGTGTGCCCCAAGCACTGCTAAGTGTTCGGCAACAGATGTACCGATTTCACTATTCGCACTGGTCGCAAGATGCTCACCAGATAAGTCCATTGGGGCAGGGTTGAAGATCATTTTACCGCACCAAACGTGAGACCCTGTACGAGTTGCTTTTGACAGAACCACCCTAGGACCACAATCGGCCCCACAGCAGCCATCGATACTGCTGATAGCCGCCCGAAGAACAAGCCCTCAGGTGCACGGTTACCTTCAATCAGCTTGGACAATGTCGCAGCTTCCGTTGTTGTCAAACGCACAGTCCAATAAGCTTCGTTCCATGCGAAGATAAAGCATAAAAGCGCGGTAGAGGCCAAACCACCCCAGGCCAACGGGAGTAGAATATCTTTGATCTCACCCCAAGTGCTCACGCCATCCATCTTACCAGCTTCGATAATCTCTTTCGGGATTTCTTTAAAATACGTAAAGAGCATCCAGATCACGATTGGCAAGTTGATCAAGCTGAGAACAATGATGATTAGAAAATGAGTATCAAACACGCCCAAGAAATTTTTGGTCAAAAATGTCATTGGATAGAGCACCGCCGCCGCCGGCAACATCTTTGTCGAAAGCATCCACATCAAGATATCTTTGGTGTGACGGCTTGGGTCAAACGCCATGGCGTAAGCTGCCGGCACACCAACAAACAATGTAAAGCCCGTCGCTAGTGTCGTTGTGATGACTGAGTTCGCCGCAAAGCGCCAGTAATCGTAGTTTTCAGCCATGTTGAGGTAATTATCAAGCGTAGGTGTGAAGAAGAACAAGAATTCATCAAGACAGCCGTATAGAAAATGGATTTGATAAGCCCTCGTCCGAAATCGGTAGCTGGCTGGAATATTTCGCTGCCTCCTCCTTGGATAGCGAGGCAGGCTTAACTAAACCTGCCAATAAAAAAATATTGTGAGGGGCTTCGCCATCGCTACTACCGTACAGAATGAAACTTTTTTGGTAGTCGAAC
>CAJQOR010000479.1 GCA_905479965.1 uncultured Rhizobiaceae group bacterium
CGCGGTTTTTTTATTCCATAAGCGGCATTGGTAACGTCCGTAATTCAGCAACATAAAATAAGGCCCATTTGTATAACTTTGGTCCTCCATATTTGCGATAAATTTCCGCCAGCGGGAACTTGTATATATTGCAGAAACGACATCAGGCTTGATAAAGTCAGGCAATTCTATGTTGCCGTTATATACGTTAACGCTTGTCCCATTACGTAATTCGCCGGGTATTATTGGCCAGGGACTATCAAGCTCAGGGTAAGGCGCAAACATAGTCCAATTTTGAAAAAGCCCTAATGCTTGGCGCACCATTCGATATTCATAAGGTAATTGAAATCCAACAGCTGGTATTGTTGAAAGGTTTTGTACAAAGATGAAACCGGCAAAAAACAAAACCGTGATTGTTTGTAGCATCCCTGATCGTACATTGAATATTTTAAATGGGAATAAATGCTTTGAAACCTTAGAAAATAAGCTTCGGTTCCGAGCAATGAAATCATAGATGTGATCCCCAACTAAGCGCACATATTGTAACGACATGAAGCGAGCTAAGACGCTAAATATATAAGACAAACTTATCAACTTTGTCAGAGCAGCCCATTTGATTTCAAGTTTATTATTGTGATCAACAATCCAACTATTATGCTTCTGCATCATCTCATAGATGTTTGCGTTATCTTGTGCTGGTCTGATTTTTATATGTTCCAAAAACAAAAACACGCGCAAAACATGACAAATTTTTAGGCAAAAATCGCAGGTTCCGTCATACCAGATAACGACGGATCTACTGGAGCTTTTAAGTCGATTGGCAAGCTTGTCCCATATCCAAGAGGGCATAAACAACAAGTTCATCGCAATGGAAATCAAAGGAAATAGACCGATTTCTAAACATAAATAAAACCCGATATGCATGGTGATAAATGCGATCATGATTACGAGGCGTAATTGTTTGTGGAATATTGGAGAAAAGATCAGTATCGGGCCGATAAACTCAAGTGCTAAAACATAATATGTTAGGCCAGATAACAGAGTTTCAAATTGCCGAAACCAAAGTGCAAATGGTGTTGCCAGATAATCAAGCTGCAGGGCGTAATAAACGGCCGTTCCATCAGGAAACCAGCGCGCATCAGTTTTTAAAATTGCGCTGAAAAAATACATCGACATACCTTGAATTAAGATCGCAAATGTCGCTGCGCTGAAGAATGCATTCGGCTTTTTGCCGTGTTCAGGATCAAGTGCGGCATCAATGGAATATTTTGCGCCAAGTGGAAGAAAAATTGACCAGAAGGTAAGCAACAAAATCAAATTGTCTTCACCAGATAAAATCCACACATTTCTGTTTTGGATAGAAATCAAAAACAACCAGCTGATGATGGTCATCAGCCTTGTTTTCCAGCCAAATAGCATAAAGAAAGCGACTAATGCTGCAAAGAAAAATAGTGCTGCTTGAAATAAAGCAGTACCATTCATCATGTGAAAGCTGAATGAGCTATCGGAGAGTTGGTCGATTAAAACAGCGCGTGGCAATACACCAAAATCGGTATAATGAGCGGCAAGATCACGACTGCGAGATATTAAATCTAGAATTATCGTTGTTGATAGAAATATCCGAAAAAGTGCCAGTGTTCGAAGATCAATCCCAAATATTGTCGAGAATTTTATCAATTGAGCGCCTGATTGCGTTGTTTCGAGTCAGATATTTCCATGCTTTATCCTTCATAGCATGATTCTCATATCTGCGTGATTGTTGATATTTGGACAAACTTTAACTCCCATTCGGCTTGCAGCGGCCTCAGTTAACAAAAATGGCAATTAAAAACCCGGGTTTCTTTTGGTCTGTGAACATCTGGGTGTGTTCCTGAATCAAATCCCTTAAAATCACGTATCTTGAAGGTAACGCCCCAAAAGACAGCATGAAGATCCAATGGGGCCTTTGCTTATCGGTCAACGGCCCGATTTTGATGTGTGGTGCGTAGAATTATCCAGGTTTTAATACCAACTAAGATATTGCCTTTTGTCACGTGCAATCTAACTGTTTGCTGACGTGCATTTTAAATTAAGTGCAGATAGCCTATTGGGTCGAGGTGATCCTCACGCTGCAAGTTCAGTAGGTGGCTCTTTGGCGCCTGTCATAAATGCAACAGCATCGGACATTGTGTAATCTTTCGGATCGATCACACAGATGCGTTTGCCCAAACGATGGATATGAATGCGGTCCGCAACTTCAAAAACATGTGGCATGTTGTGGCTGATCAAAATGATCGGGATACCGCGTGATTTCACATCTTGAATAAGTTCAAGCACACGGCGCGATTCTTTCACGCCTAGCGCTGCTGTTGGTTCATCTAAAATAATGACTTTTGAGCCGAAAGCTGCAGCACGTGCAACAGCCACACCTTGTCTTTGACCACCGGATAATGTTTCAACGGCTTGATTGATGTTCTGGATCGTCATCAACCCCAGCTCAGAGAGTTTATCGCGTGCCAATTGCTCCATTTTCGAGCGGTCCAATTTACGGAACACGGTCCCAAATATACCAGGTTTACGAATTTCGCGTCCCATGAACATATTATCTGCAATGGAAAG
>CAJQOR010000480.1 GCA_905479965.1 uncultured Rhizobiaceae group bacterium
GTCATTCAAACTGCGTTTATATTCAACGCGTTCACGTGTATCTGCTTTGTTTCGATCGAGCATATAGTTGCGAAACTTAAGGGCTTCAATTTGCACAGGCTTTGCGTGTGTCGCCAGTTGGGAGTAGTTGCTCCAGAATTCAGGTTCCTCGGATGGTTCCAATTCGCCACTACGCGCTTTTCCCAATATCTTGAAAAAGTCATCCGTGACGATTGTATCGGGTAAATTACCTTTTGAAGACAAATAAGACACAAGCTCAGTTGCGTTGTCACATGCTTCGCTAAGGCGTCTGCTATCTATTGGCTCTGGACGATTTGGCACGCGCGGAATTGGTGTCTCATTTATATCCGATGTAGTATTTTCATCTTCAATTACAGCCGGATCTGGCGAAGCACTTTCATCATCATGGTCTGTCATTGTGTGACCGTAAATTCAAACGAACATTTAGGGTCAACCTCAGACTTAATCAAACAGATTTGCTCACCGTTTTGGTATATAACCAGCGCATATTCTCCTGGTTTAGCGAAAACTTTTTTTCTAATCCAGAAACGCCAATCAAATCGTCCCTCATTATTTAGAGCCTCAGTATAGGCCATCTGCCGGTTGATACCTGAGATAGCAATGAGACTATGTTTTGCAAAACCACTTTCAAATTTTCGGAAATATCTTGCGACAAAAGAGTTTTTTGCAAGAGGTGACGATGCGTATTTTGCGGAACCCTGTAAGCGGAACCAAAATTGTGCATGTTGGCCACTTTTAAGAGCGATTGGTTCATTCAGGTCATTTAAATCTGTTGGGCAATTCGATCTGTCAAGTGACACACGGAATTCAGAAAAATATACATCCGTCGTTGAGCTGAAATCTACGTCTTGGGGAATGCATTCTTCGGTATAGGCTAGACTTGGAGCAAGAGATAAAATGCAAATCCCCATCAGTATCACAACAAATTTTAAAGTCGTTTTGTGCATTTAAATCTCCATGATATCAAAAAGCTAAACACCTATGTAGTGCATGTCAAGTCTGATACATTTTAAGGGTGTATTTGACAATTCGCCAGCTATAATATAACCATTTAGTTATGGAACAAATTGGTTATACACACAATCCAGCATCAACGGCAAACTTGGATGCGATATTTTCAGCGCTGGCGGACCCAACTCGGCGCGCGATTTTATCACGTTTGACCGAGGGTGAGGCGTCTGTGCAGGAACTTGCAAAACCTTTTGAGATGAGCCAGCCAGCCGTTTCAAAACACTTAAAAGTGCTGGAAAGGGCAGGGCTCGTCGAGCGCGACATTGATCAACAAAGACGGCCTGCGCGCTTAAAAGCTGAGAATATGGCAATCGCAGTGAACTGGCTTGAGACATATAAAAAATTCTGGGCCAAAAGCTTTGATCAGCTTGATGGTCTTTTAGAAGATATGAAACACAACAACGAATAGACGAAAGAGTAGGACGTAACGCATGACAACATTACCGACATTCACTATGGAGCGCGTTTTTGATGCGCCACTAGACCTTGTTTGGAAAGCCTGGACAGACCCCATGCTTTTAGCAAGATGGTATGGGCCTGGTGTAGAAACTGTGATCCATGAGTTTGATCTAAAAGTCGGTGGTGTGTGGCGCAATGAAATGCGCATGAAGGGAAAAGACGGATCACCTATGTCGGATTTCTCTTTAATGACATTTACCAAGGTGAATCCAAAAACAAATATAGATTTTGAACTTGCTTCAACGGATCAAAACTGGACAGCGCAACCTAGTCAAATGATGCCGGATTGGCCGCGTTTGTTTGATACAAAATTTGTCTTTGAAGACAACGGCACCCAAACCAGAGTGACGATTACGCAAGTGCCATTAAATGCGACAGACGCTGAGATAGCCTGCTTTGCTGGCATGGTGGATCATATGGGTCATGGTTGGGGTGCGGGCTTCAACGTTATTGCAGACATTGTGTCAGAACTTCAAAATTAAGGTACCATGATGATCAAGAAAATAATGCTATCAGTTTCATTCATTTTGACCGTTGGCGTGTTCTACCTCTTCAGCCAATCTCAGAACCTGATGGAGATAGAAAGTGAGATCGAGATTGCAGCCCCGGCGGACAAGGTTTGGCACGTGATCACAAGCATTGAAAACTGGTCTGATTTCAACACAGCTATTAACGCATCTACCGGGGTTGCAAAACTTGGATCTAAGCATTTAGTCATAATGCGAGGTAAAAACCCAGGCGAAGTTGGTCCGCAATACGCGCCTGAAATCATTTCATTTGAGGGTGGAAAAACGTTCCGTTGGCGCGCTGTTATGGGCGCCGGCATCATCTTTACCAATGACAAGGTCTTTGAGTTGCAAGCAACCCAAACGGGCACATTGCTCAAGCACAAAGAAGTGTTTAACGGCATGATGTTACCGCTCATGAAAAGTTTTATGCAAGAGGGCGTGCCGCCAATTCTTGATGAAATGAACAAGGCGTTTAAAACCGAGGCTGAGAAGTAGTTTTGTGTTTGTTTTCTATTTACTAAACTACCGCAGTGAAAGGTTATGTTCTTCATAAGCTTGGTTAAACGTTGAGTTGAGCATGATGAAAGTTGTGAGCGGACCGGATAGTTTTGCGGCCTCCATTTGTCCTGCAATTGCAAATAGTTCCTGCTTGCAGCGAACGGTTGGCCAATGAAGAAATTCTTGCTCTTCGAAATCAGAATGTATTTCCGCGATAACATCTTCGATGCCATCTACATCTGGCAAATGCGGAGCATTCGTTTCTTTTAAAACTCTTCGAAATGCTTGGATCATTTTTTGTTTGCCGAAATGGTAGTATGCAACCCATGATCTAGTGAAATTTAAAAGCGCGAATACGATTTTCAAACCTTGTATAAAGAAGAACAACAAAACAAATTCGCTATTCGTAAATTCAGAGAAGATATTGAAGGCGAGATAGACGAGGGATGCCTCAATGGCGATTGAAAATATTGCTCCCTTTAATAAGCTTAAAACGATACGCATATTTCAATTCTTTGTGATATCTATCCTTTAGTTGTGTAAAATTAGTAATACAATTAATAGTAGGATGCAAACATATGTTGCCGCTAGAATTTTCTCAGGCAAGATATTTGTTAAACCAAAGAAAAAACCAATGCTTCTAAATGGCGGTAAAGAAGCATTGGTCTGATATGCCCAGATTAAAATGCACAAACAAGTGGAGGGGGATACTTGATTTTGCGCGTCTGGGATTTCTGTAAGAGAGGGGATCTTACAGAAAGCTGGAGATCTTATAGTGGTCCTAACGTCGATATTGGTTTCGATGATAAGACTTAATGCGAACTGGCATTGGTTTGCGACCATTAAAATAGCCCAAACGTGGT
>CAJQOR010000481.1 GCA_905479965.1 uncultured Rhizobiaceae group bacterium
TAGTGGTAGTAGCCACCACCATTTGCGCATGAACCCATTGAGATCACATAACGTGGCTCAGGCATTTGATCGTATACTTTGCGAAGCGCCGGCGCCATTTTGTTGGTTAGCGTACCCGCAACGATCATCACATCAGACTGACGCGGGGAAGCACGCGGCGCAAAGCCAAAGCGCTCAACATCATAACGCGGCATTGATGTGTGCATCATTTCAACCGCACAACATGCAAGACCAAATGTCATCCACATCAATGAACCAGTTCTTGCCCAAGTGATAAGATCTTCAGCTGATGTGACCAAAAAGCCTTTATCAGCAAGCTCATTATTCATCTCACCGAAAAACGCGTCATCTGCACCAATTGGCTTACCCGTGTTTGGGTCAATGATACCTTTAGGCTGAGGGGCTACAAGGGTTGTGTCACCTATTCCCATTCCAGCGCTCCTTTTTTCCACTCATATGCAAAACCGATGGTCAATACACCTAAGAAAACCATCATCGACCAGAAACCAAACCAGCCCAATTCGCCGAATGAAACGGCCCATGGGAATAAAAATGCGACTTCAAGATCGAAAATTATGAACAAGATAGCGACGAGATAAAAACGAATATCGAATTTCATCCGTGCATCGTCAAACGCATTAAAGCCACATTCATATGCTGAAAGCTTTTCCGCATCAGGAGCTTTGTAAGCAAGTGCAAATGGAGCAATTAAGAGGGCAAGGCCGATTACAAGCGATAGTCCCAAAAAAATAGCTATTGGTAAATAAGAACCAAGAAGTTCAGTCATTATGTCTTTTCCTGCTGGTCAACACACTCTGTGAATTGCGCCCCGGCGTGCAAAAATTGGCGAGTCCCAGTTATTACGCCATCGTCGATTGGTTACCGCAGCAGCGCGCAAGGTGCAAGACCATCTGAAAGGAAAATTGATGTTACTCGCAATTTATTCAACGAATGTTGTTATTCCAATGGACCAACATGCCAAAAATTGCATAAACACTTTATAATATTTGCGCATTTTCGAATAAATATGAAAACATCCAGTCGACCGTTTAAAGGGATTCGATACTGATGAAGTAAGCTTCAAGAATCGAATTTTATCCCAAGTATCTACCACAGTTCGGCAAGCACAATTGGCTTGGTTTGATGAAAAACAACTTTGGACCAAATGCAATTTCACAAGTGTCAGCCTCAAACAGAGATCACGAAATTATACCAAATGCAAGATTACCACATTGGATAAGCATTAAATTCATACCCGACAAATGTATCATAGATTTTGCGAACCTATTTCAACTTAATGCGAAGATATTTTACCATCAAAAAGAAACTCAACATGCATTTCAGATGTGTCGACCTTCGTAGTTTATGAATTAATTGCAGACAGATACATCCGGTGATTGATGCAAAGAGCAAAGCGTTTTATAAGGAAATTGCTGACAATTTAACGATAAAAGAAAGCGGATTGAATTCCATGAGTGAAACAAAGAAGAGAAAAATCGTATCATCAAGACATCTAGCAACAGGCAAAGCTTGGCAAGCCTCGGAATTCGAATATGGTTTGATCATAGCCTATAACGGTTTTAACCGTTGGATGCATAAATGCATGGCCGCTTGTGGGCACCCTGAATTAAATGGTCTTGAAATATTGGTCGTTCATCATATTAATCACAGAGAAAGCTCAAAGAGGCTGTCTGATATATGTTTTCTTCTCAATATTGATGACACTCACACCGTCAACTACGCCATCAAAAAACTCCTAAAAGCAGATCTTGTAAAAGGCAAAAAGCAAGGCAAAGAGATGTTTTATAGCACGACAGAAAAAGGCCAGGACGTTTGTGATCGCTATCGTGAGATTAGAGAGCAATGCCTGCTTGAGAGCATTACAAGGGTCGATGGCATGGATGAAGAACTTGGCGAAGTCGCCAACACACTTCGAACTTTGTCTGGCATGTATGATCAAGCATCACGAGCCGCTTCGTCATTATAGCGGCCCATGACGATAGCAGCCCATGAAGATAGCAACCCATGACGCGTCTTGGGTTATCTTGCATCCATTAACGAGGGTAGAACGGTTACAATTTCGGGGAAAATCGTAATGAGGCCGACGGCCACAAGTAATAGCAAAAAGAATGGGAAAGCAGCTGCCGCAATCTGCAGTATGTTTTCCTTTACCAAACCTTGGATTACAAACAGATTAAAACCAACAGGCGGGGTGATCTGAGACATTTCAACGACGATAACCAAATAAATACCAAACCACAGCGGATCGATACCCGCAGCATCAATCATTGGCATGATAATCGCAGTTGTCAGAACGACGACAGAGATACCATCTAAAAAACAGCCAAGGATGATAAAAAAGACTGTTAGGGCCGCCAATAAGGCATATTGCGATAGATTAAAGGTATCAATCCAAGCGGCAAGGTTTCGAGGAATACCGGTAAACCCCATCGAGACGGTTAAAAAACCAGCGCCCGCAAGGATAAATGCGATCATACAAGATGTCTTTGTCGCGCCCATAAGCGCCTCGACAAACATGCTTTTTGATAAGGCACCATTAAACCAAGCCAGAACCAACGATAAGATAACACCCACAGCTGCAGCGTCTGTTGGTGAGGCAATACCAATATAAATTGAACCAATGACGCCTACGATCAGAAGCAAAATCGGGATTAATCTTTTCGACCCCTGCAATTTTTCCAAAAAGGTATAGGACTGCTTTTCTGCAGGGAATAAGTCTGGCCTGATAAGTCCATAGATCCCTATGAAGATGGCAAACATAGATACAAGAAGAAGACCTGGCAAAACACCAGCGATAAACAATCTCGCAATAGATTGTTCTGTTGCAACACCGTAAACGATCAAGATAATTGATGGCGGAATCAATAAGCCTAAAGTGGCAGAACCTGCAAGCGTTCCAATGATGAGGCCCATTGGATAGTTGCGGCTCCTAAGTTCTGGGATCGACATTTTACCAATGGTCGCAGCAGTAGCTGCGGAAGACCCAGAAACGGCGGCAAAGATTGCGCATCCAAGTATATTTACATGAAGCAGTTTACCTGGGACCCTGCCCAACCACGGCGCTAATCCTTTAAACATATGTTCGGACAAACGCGAGCGCAGTAGAATTTCACCCATCAATATAAACAAAGGCAACGCAGCAAGTGCCCAAGAATGAGAGTGCCCCCAAAAAGTCGTTGCTATAATAGGACCAATAGGCGCGTTGGAAAATATGAGCATGCCCAATGCCCCTGTCAATGCAAGTGCAAAACCCACCCAAACACCAAGTCCAAGCAGAACAAAAAGTGTAACCAAAAGGCCACCTGTGAGAATAATTTCAGACATAGTATCTCCTATCCGTCGAACGCTGTTTCTTCAGATTTTGCACCGCTGAATAAATTATCGATGATGGAAATCGAAAATATCAACAAACCTAAGAACACAAAAAACTGGGGAATAAAAAGCGGGATTGCGATAATGCCAAATGACTGATCACCAAATTCATATGCCTCTAATGTTAGAAGCGCCATGTAGTACGTCATATAACTCGCCGTCACAGCAGCGACGAACAAGACCAATCGATCAACGTGTTTTTTCAAGCCAGCATTCAAGGTATCACGCACTAAAAGCACACGTATATGACCTTCATTCTTGAAGGTATAAGCCAGCGCCATAAATGAACTTGCTGCGAGAAAATATCCGGAGAAATCCGCATAAGAAGGAATGGTCAAAGCAACGCTTGTACCAAACAGCTTGGTTATCAAATTTGCGACAACTTGAGCTGAAACTAAAAGACAAATTGCAAAGATAAGTATCGCTGCAATCGCTCCAGAAACATTATATAAACCGTTGAGATACCGTCTCATGTGTAACCCCCAATACCAATAAAGTTTGAGCGGCCAATCAGGGCCGCTCAGGTTTTATGAAAGTGAAATCTATTGGTTATAGCTTTCAACGATTACTTTTGCCTCAGGAGATGCACTCGCCTGCCACTCTTCAAGCAATTGTGTGCCAATTTTGGCCAGATCAGCTTTTAAAACCTCGCTTGGCTCAACGATTGAAATACCGTTGCTCCCCAAAACTTCAGTTTTCTCTGTCGCTTCTTTTTGGCTCATTTCCCAGCCACGTTTTTCAGCCGCCACAGCTGCATCCATAACTGCTTTTTGTGTTGCTTCATCAAGTGCATCAAAAGCTGATTTATTGATAACCACCACGTTTTTAGGAACCCAGGCATTGATCGGAGAATAGTGCGTTAGAAAATCCCAAGCCTTTGTATTGGCACCAGTTGAAGGTGATGTAATCATTGCTTCGACACGACCTGTGGTGAAGGCTTGAGGAATATCAGGCGCTTCAATTTGTGTTGGTGCAGCACCAATGAGGCTCGCAAATTTTTCAAGGTTCGCATTGTATGAACGGAATTTTGTTCCCTTCAAATCATCAGCCTTAGTGATCTCTTTTTGTGTATAAAGACCCTGAGGTGGCCACGGAACCGAAAACAACGGTATGAGTTTTTGACGTTCTAACAATTTCTCAACTTCAGGCTTTTGCCCAGCCCATAGTTTTTGCGCATCGTCGTAGCTTGTTGCAACAAGCGGTAACGTATCAATACCAAAAGCTGGATTCTCATTAGCAAGCAAGCCCATGAAGAACTCGCCAATCGGTACGAGTTCGGAACGAATTGCGTTTTTAATGTCGCCATGTTTGAGCAGCGAGCCTGCAGAATGGATCGTAATGTCTAGTTTACCGTCTGTGGCGCTGCGCACATCATCAGCAAATTGTTTAATGTTTACAGTGTGGAAAGTCTGATCTGAATATGGCGTTGGCATATCCCATTTCTCAGCTTGAGCCGTGCTAGATGCAACCAAAAGACCTGCGACCAGTAGAGCTCCGTTGAATAATTTTCCCATTTCTATTTTTTCCCTAATTTAAGATTTTGTTGAATTCTGATCTTGACAGAAAAAACTAATAACGGCATTTACTCGATAAAACAATGATAATTTATCAACAAAATGTAATTTTAAGAAATAAAGGGTTCTACACATGTCGCAAAAATGGGATTTCTGGGTTGATCGCGGTGGTACATTCACTGATATCGTGGCTCGAACACCAGAAGGTGAACTTAAGCCGCACAAATTGTTGTCGGAGAACCCGGAAGCTTATCCTGATGCCGCGATCCAAGGCATTCGGGATTTAATGGGCATCGAGCAAACAGACCCAATACCTTCTGACAAAATCTCAACTGTGAAAATGGGCACCACCGTCGCAACCAACGCTCTACTTGAGCGCAAAGGCGATCGTGTCGTATTGATCACAAATGTTGGTTTTGCCGATGCTTTGCAAATTGGTTATCAAGCACGTCCACGTCTCTTTGATCGAGAAATTAAAAAACCGGAACTCTTATATGACCGCGTTTGTGAAGTCCCAGGCCGCATTCTTGACGATGGAACTATAGAAACGGCGCTTGACGCGGACAAAGCGCGAGACCAATTGCAAGCTGCCTTTGATGATGGCATCAGGTCTACAGCGATCGTGTTCATGCATGGATACAAACATCCAGAACACGAAATGGTTGTTGCTGATCTCGCGCGTGACATAGGCTTTGAGCAGATTTCGCCAAGTCATGAGGTATCGCCATTAATCAAATTTGTAGGGCGCGGTGATACAGCCGTCGTTGACGCTTACCTCTCACCCATATTACGTCGATATATCGATCAGGTTGCAAGCGAACTTGATACTGAAAACACTGACTTACAATTGATGTTCATGATGTCCTCAGGCGGACTAACAGCTGCAAATTTATTTCAAGGTCGTGATGCAATTCTGTCGGGTCCTGCGGGCGGGATTGTTGGAGCTATTGAGACATCAAAACTTGCAGGTTTTGAAAAAATTATCGGCTTTGATAT
>CAJQOR010000482.1 GCA_905479965.1 uncultured Rhizobiaceae group bacterium
ATTTTGTTGATCCGTTTATCCGGCGCAATGCGCATAAGCGTAATGAACAGCGCCATCAAACCACCACCAATGAAGGCGATCAATGAAAGATAAATCGTATATTGGGTCGCCTCGATAAGTTGGAACAATACGATGCCATAGGGCTTGCCAAAAGCTGAGATAAAGATTTCCTTCATCGCAAGACCTTCCACGGAAAGAGCTTGTCATGCAGCCAAGCAAGCGTCGCCTTAAAGCTGACAGCAATACCGATATATAGGCAAGTAAGCGTGATGAAAACTTCAAAAGATCTAAACGTACGACTGTCGATAAATAACCCCGCATAGGTGAGATCTCGCACGCCAATTTCTGATATAATTCCAGTGGTTAAAAATAAGAAAATGAACTGGCTGTTTAAGGACGGGAAACTCACCGCAATCGCTTGAGGGAACAAAACCTTCCAGAATGTCGTTCGTGCTGGCAATCCTAAAGATGCCGCTGCCTCATTTTGATGATGGGAAATCGAACGAAAGCTTGAACGCAAAATCTCAGCAAAATAGCCAGAGAAATTTAATGTCAATGCAAAAACAGCATGTGCCCAAAATGGCCATTCATACCCCAGTAAAAGCGGCAAGCCGAAAGCAACAAAAAACATCTGCACGATAAGCGGTGTGTTACGAATAAATTCAACATAACCTGTTGAGATATATTTTATCACCGGAACATCCCAGTATCGGCTTAGCGCGAGAAAAGTCGCCAATATAAAACCAAATGTACCAGCCAGTGTTGTGATAAAAATACTTGTCCCGACGCCTTCAGCTAATAGAAAGAGATATTCAGGCTCTCGATATATTTCAAAGAAGCGAAATTCCATCAGCTCGCACTTTTCAATTTGGAGCTGGATAAATTACGTGATGCATAATGTTGCGTCAGCTCGCATAATTGTACAGCTGCTTGCACTCCATCTATGACCGGTTTGCCGAACTCGAGTGTAAGCTCTGCTGCCATCTTCGCCATGCCAGCACATCCCAAGACGACACAATCAACGTCATCTTCATCAAATGCACGATCGATCTCATCGCGCAATATTTGATTAATAGCATCGCTCTGCGCTTCCAAATCTAAAACAGGGATGCCAGACGCACGCACTTTTACGCATCTTTGATCAAAGCCATAGTTTCTAAGATTGGTTTCAATGACCGGAATGGATACATCGAGTGTTGTGACAACTGAAAATTTTGAACCGAGTAGCATCGCAATATGAAATGCGGCCTCTCCAATACCGATCACAGGCACATTGGCACGTGCGCGCAAATCCATAAGGCCAGTATCATCAAAACAAGCAATGATCACGGCATCATGCGCATCTGATTTTTGGTCAAAGACGTCATATAAACCCGCAAGCGCAGCTTCTCCATCTTCTGGCCCTTGGATTGATTTAGGTCCGTCCAAGGGATTAACTGCAACAATATCTGTACCACCAGCTGCGGCTTCTTTGGCAGCAACACCAATTGATGCGGTCATAGATGCAGTCGTGTTGGGATTGATCACAAGAATGTCCATATCTTAGACCATCCCACTATTGGCGTCTGAACCGAGGCGTTTTTTGCGCTTTTGCATGAAAACGGCAATACCCAAAAATGTGCCGATCATGACAAAGGAAAAGACCGTGGTCAGCGTGCCAAGCGCATAAAGCACAGGCGTTGTGACGTTTGTTGTCATACCAAAAATTTCAAGCGGTAAAGTGTTATAGGAACCAGCCGTTAGCAACGTTCTTGCAAATTCATCATAGGAAAGCGTGAAACCAAACAAGGCGACACCGATCAGGCTGGGTCCGATAATTGGCAAAACGATATATCGAACCGTCTGCCATGGGTTTGCACCAAGATCGCGCGCAGCTTCCTCATAAGATTTATCAAATCTGTTAAACACAGCAAACATGATCAATAGCCCGAACGGTAATGTCCATGTCAGCTGCGATCCTAAGCCCGATGTTGACCAATGCACATCCCAACCTAGTTGATTGAAAATCAATCCAACGCCGAGTGAGATTAAGATCGATGGAATGATCAAACTGGTTATAACCAGGTAAAAGATAATTCCGGAACCTGTGAATTTTTTACGAAAAGCCAAACCACCCATCACGGAGACAATCACAGTGATCACCATCACCAAAAATCCAAGCGCAAAAGACCTACGGAAAGACCCCCAAATATCGCCGACAGCCTGCTGCTCAAAGAGGTCGTAAAACCAATGAAGCGACATACCATTCATTGGGAAAGTCAGCCCACCATTCGGACCTTGAAGAGACAAAATGGCGATCGTAATTGTCGGACCATAAAGAAATAAAATGAAAATCGCGAAAACGAAAGTTAGAACATAAAAGGAAAGGCTACGGCGCTCCATATCAAAGCTCCTTCCGAATATTTACAAATCGCAACATGATCCCGATTGTGATGAGGACAGTGAGCAGAAGAACAACGGCCGTCGCGCTCGCCGATGGATATTGCAGCAATCCGACATCATTGGAAATCAGACGTCCAACATTTGCAGATTGAGATCCACTCATAAACCGAACAGTGATGAAATCGCCCATAACAAGCGTCACAACAAAGATCGAACCAATCATAATCCCAGGCTTGCAAAGCGGGATGATAACATTAACAAGGGTTTGAAATCCGCTAGCGCCAGCATCTCTTGCAGCCTCTAAAAGGCTGTGGTCGATGCGCATCATCGTATTGAAAATCGGCACCACCATGAAAAGCGTATAAAGATGAACAAACGCGAGAATAACCGCAAAGTCTGAAAACAGTAACCACTCAACAGGTTCACTGATCAAACCCAGCCCTAAAAGGGTTTCATTGGCTATACCATTACGCCCTAAGAACGGAATCCATGAGATCATTCGAATGATGTTGGACGTCCAAAACGGGATCGTGCACAGTAAGAAAAGCGCAATCTGCCAAGTAAGGCTTTTGATATAAAAAGCCAAATAATAAGCAATCGTGAAACCGATGATCAGCGTGATGACCCAGGTGATAAACGCATACATAAAGGTTTTGAAAAACACGGAATAGGTCACAGGCGACGAGAATAAAAACTCGTAATTATCCCACTGAAATGCCGGATATATGGAAAATTCGGTCGCACCCCAAAAACTTACAATCACAATCATAATGATCGGGCAAATAAGAAAAAAGACAAGCACCAATGACAAAGGCGATGCAAGCATCCAGCCAATTAGATTATTCCTTTGTGCAAAAAACTTATACATTTATGGTTTGATCCGAACACAAAATTTAAAAGCTATCGGCCCCGCAAGATGATCCTGCGAGGCCAACTCAATATTTTAAGCGGCGATAAATTCGTTCCACTTACGAACCATGTATTGGTTCTCATCCATAACGGAGTTCCAACAAGCAACTGCACCCATACGATCGGTAAACGAACCGCCATCACGCACAGCACCAGCTTTTTCCATCACCACACCTTGTGGGTTCAAGATATCACCTTGAGCCGGCTTACCTTCGTACCAGAAGCCCCACTCGTCTTCAGACATGAAGTTCTTCGATGTTTCCGGAACAGCTGAGTAGTAGCCTTGGCGCATTAGGTAGCCACCGACCCAACCAGATAGGTACCAGTTGATATATTCATAAGCTGCTTCCAGCTCGATACCAGACAAGTTAGCCGACAAACCAAGTCCACCACCCCATGAACGATAGCCTTCTTTAAGAGGCTGATAAACACATGGAATGCCTTTTGAACGCACAGCTGTAATCGCAGGTGACCACATAGATTGAATGACCACTTCGCCAGACGCCATAAGGTTGACTGATTCATCAAACGACTTCCAGAACGCACGGAACTGGCCTGCTTGTTTTGCTTCAGTGAAGATCTTGAATGTCATATCAATCTCTTCTTTTGTCATATTGCCCTTGTCGCCATATGTGTAATCACCCATAGCTTCAACAACCATTGCCATATCCATGATACCAATCGATGAAATATCAAGAATAGATGCTTTTCCTTTGAATTCAGGGTTAAGCAACTCAGCCCAAGTATCAATCGGACGACCAATAAGATCAGGACGAATACCAAGTGTATCAGCATTGTAAATTGTTGGAATAAGTGTCATCCAACCTGTTTGCTCTTTGGCAAATGTTTTGCCATCCACACTATCGGTAAAGCCAACTGTGTGCGGGGCTGTACCTTGCGCAATTTCACTTGTTGGCGTCAGCTTACCGGATGTGAATGTA
>CAJQOR010000483.1 GCA_905479965.1 uncultured Rhizobiaceae group bacterium
CTTTTTCAACAAATACAGTTGCGACCGGCTTTTTATTCCAAACTTCACGAACGGCTGCACGAACAGCACGACGAACAGATTCTTGCACAAGGCTCAAATCTTTACGGCGAACACGTGGAATACTCTCAACAGCGCCAATTACGGCATCATAAATAACATCATCGATCTCATCGCCTGCATCATCGAAGATCGGCAATCCAATCGAACTTACCAACGGATCGCCCTTAAATTCGTATTTAGTATCTAAAAGCACCTGCACGGACACATGACCGGCAAAGGATAATTTACGTCGGTCTGAAATACCTAAATCATCATACTCGCCAATCACTGCACCATCTTTGTAGATACGGCCACTTGGGACGTCATCAATCAGCTCAGGCTCTCCCGGCGCCAAACGTAACATATCACCATTGCGAACACGCGGCACTTTGCCAATCCCGCTGTCTTCAGCCAATTTCGCATGTGCAACCAAATGCGCAGCCTCTCCATGAACGGGCACCAAAATTTCAGGACGAACCCACTCATACATTTGTTGCAATTCATTGCGGCGCGGATGGCCAGACACATGAATGGGCAATTCATCGCTATCTTCCACGATCAGAACACCGCGATCAATCAAGGCATTTTTGATATTCAAAATACCTTTTTCATTTCCCGGGATAGCGCGCGCTGAAAAGACAACTGTGTCCTCTTTCGCCAATGCAACATGGCGCATCTCATCACGAGAAAGTTTAGCAAGCGCTGCACGTGGCTCACCTTGAGAGCCTGTCATGATGATGACAACTTTGTCTCTTGGGATAAAGCCAAACTCATCTTCTTCTAAAAAGTTCGGTAACCCTTCCATCATCCCAAGCCCACTGGCCACTGAGACAACGCGCTTTATCGAACTACCCAGCAACAAAACTTCACGTTCTGCATCGCGAGCAGCTTCAGCAATAGAACGGATACGTCCAACATTAGACGAAAATGACGTGACGGCTACGCGCCCAGGCGCATCTTCAATAACCTTTCTCAGGTTCTTACTAATGGTTTGCTCTGTGGGAGATACGCCTCCCCTCATCGCATTGGTTGAATCGCACATGATCGCAAGAATGCCTTCATCGCCTAATTGGCGAAATCTATTCTCATCCGTAAGCGGCCCCAAAGACGGATCTTGGTCAATCTTCCAGTCTCCTGTGTGAATAACTTTTCCAAGATCAGTATTAATCGCAAGGGATAACGGTTCAGGGATTGAGTGGTTTACCGCCACCGCTTCAATCTCAAATGGACCAACATTAAACACATCACCAGCATTGAAAATAGTCACTGGAATTTCTCTGCGAGAACGTTCATAGGCGCGTTTGGCTTCCAACATACCCGCTGTAAATGGCGTGACGTAAACTGGGACATTTAACAATGGCCACAATTCATTCAACGCACCATAGTGATCTTCATGGGCATGGGTGATGATAATCGCTTTTAAATTATGTCGCTCTTCTTCCAAAAAACGTATGTCAGGAAGCACAAGATCAACACCAGGAAGCTCCAACCCCGGAAATGTCACTCCGCAATCCACCATAATCCATTCGCGATTATTGGGTGTTCCGTAGCCATAAAGGGCTAGGTTCATCCCAATTTCACCAACACCACCAAGTGGTAAGAATACAAGTTCGTTCTCGCTAGCCATAATCTGTTCTTTCTTTTCTTTACGTATCGAGAAGGAAAACATCCCCTGCTGCAATCTTGATTTCATCACCATCTTCCTGGCGCAATATCAAATTGCAGTCCTCCGATAATCCAATAAATCGACCGTTTAAAACGTCATTGGGAAGATTAATTTTGATATCTTCATCAATGCCGGCCGCATTTTCAAGCCATAAATCACGAATGGCTGGTAAACCGCGCCCTTGGTCCCACAATGCTAAGACATATTTCATCTCATCAAACAAATGGGCAAATAATTCCTGCGGATACACAGAAACACCAAGCTCATTAAGAGACGTCGTTTTATAAAGCGCCTGCCTCGGATGATGAGACACGTTGATCCCAATACCAATAACAATGGAAGTAACAACTTTTGAAACAACTTCAGATTCCAAAAGGATGCCACAAACCTTTGCACCATTAATCAAAACATCATTGGGCCATTTGATTTTCACCTCAGCTGCCGACGAAGACAGTGCTTTCTTGATGGCAAAATTTGCGGCCAATGCGGCCACCAACGGTAACGTGCCCAAGTTTTCGCGCTGTGCAGGATTATTCAATAAAAGCGAAGCGTATAGGTTTCCACCTTCAGAAACCCAAGTTCTGCCACGACGTCCGCGGCCACCTGTTTGGCGTTCAGCAGTTACCCAAAATCCCGATGCAGCACCGTCGCGTGCCTTTTGGAGGCAATAGTCATTTGTAGAAGAGACGTCACGTTCTTCAACATGACGCCACTCAATTTCAGTTTTTAAAACCAATTAGAAGAACGTGCGTGCTGCAACTTCAGCAGCAGTACCGATTGGACCACCAATGATGACATAACCCAATACAAACAGGCCAGCTAAGCTATAAACAAGGCGCAGTTCGCCTGCAACTGGTGCAAATTGATGCTTAACCTCATCAAACCACATGATTTTGATAATGCGCAGATAGTAATATGCACCGACAACCGATGCTAATACACCGATGATCGCAAGCGCATATAGTTCAGCTTCAATAGCTGCGACAAACACAAAATACTTACCCCAAAAACCAGCGAGCGGTGGAATGCCTGCAAGTGAGAACATAAAGATTGTCAAAATCACAGCCATGAATGGATTAGATTTAGCCAGACCTGCAAGGTCATTGATGTCTTCTAAGTTACCATCTTCTTTAGTGCGCATTGCTAAAATACAAGCAAATGTACCAAGCGTCATAATCATATAAATCAACATATAAAGAACGATACCCGATACACCGGTCTGCGTTCCCGCAGCGAGACCCACCAATGCATACCCCATATGGCTAATCGAGGAATAAGCCATCAAACGCTTAATGTTTTTCTGGCCAATCGCTGCAAATGCACCCAATACCATTGACGCAATTGCGATGAAGACAACGATCTGCTGCCACTCATGCGTTACAGTTTGGAAGGCTTCGATAACCAAACGAATAAAGACAGCCATTGCAGCAACTTTTGGCGCTGCGGCAAGGAAGGCAGTCACAGGCGTTGGAGCACCCTCGTAAACATCTGGTGTCCACATGTGAAACGGTACCGCTGAGATTTTAAACGCAATACCTGCAAGCAAGAACACAAGGCCAAAGATAAGACCAAGTTCAGGTTTTCCACCTGTTAGCGCTGACGCAATTTCATCAAACCCAGTGTAACCTGTGTAACCGTAAATCAAAGATGCGCCGTAAAGCAAAATACCTGAAGAGAGAGCACCAAGGACGAAATATTTCAATCCAGCTTCAGTTGATTTTTCATCATCACGTTTGATTGCGGCAACAACATAAAGTGCAAGAGATTGTAGTTCCAAACCAAGATAAAGCGCAATCATATCATTTGCAGAAATCATCAGCATCATGCCAACGGTTGCAAGCAACACAAGGATCGGAAATTCAAAGAATGGATTTTTCTCAAAGCGAGAATGTCCAATGGACATCATCAGAGCGACAGCTGACCCAATAAGTGCAAGCACTTTCATGAATTTTGCAAATGGATCTGAAAGATAAGCACCGTTAAATGCTTCCCCCTCGCCCACAACAAACACCAGCACAAGACCCGCAATAATAAGCAAGGCAACAGATAAACCATTAATCGCATTTAATGTCGATTGGCCACCATAAGCACCGATCATCAACAAAACCATTGCGCCAACTGCCAGCATAATTTCTGGCAGAGATAGATGCAGGCTCTCCATTAAAATCTCAGTCGTCATTTGAGTAGCATCCTCGTTTTATTTCGCTGACATTGCGATATTTTGTGCCGCTTCGATAGCAGCTGAATATTGGGTGACAAGTGCATCAACCGATGCAGCGGTCGCGTCAAATACTGGGATCGGATAAACACCGAAGAAAATAACCAGTGCAATCAGCGGATATAGTATTGTTTTCTCGCGGCCTGAAAGATCAAGCAATGCTTTAAGGTTTTCTTTCTCAAGCGCACCAAACACAACGCGGCGATAGAGCCATAATGCGTAGCCCGCAGATAAGATAACACCAAGCGTTGCAAACATCGCAGTCCACGTTGAAACCTGGAACACGCCGATAAGCACTAAGAACTCGCCGACAAATCCTGATGTACCAGGCAAGCCAACATTTGCCATTGTGAACAGCATGAAGGCAACGGCATAGTTTGGCATGTTGTTTACAAGACCGCCATAAGCTGAGATCTCACGCGTGTGCATGCGGTCGTAGATAACCCCAACACACAAGAACAATGCGCCAG
>CAJQOR010000484.1 GCA_905479965.1 uncultured Rhizobiaceae group bacterium
CTTTTGCCAAATATCGACCCAGATGGTTTGCTTGAGTTTTCCGTGGTTTTCACCGACCGCTCACTCAACTCTATGTCTAAGAAATTTCAAGGTGTTATGAACGATATTTCTGCGACCATGAAAAGCGTTTACAATGCCGACGGTGTTGTGCTTGTGCCTGGTGGCGGTACATTTGGCATGGAAGCGGTCGCGCGTCAGTTTGCTAAAGACAAAGATGTTATGGTTGTTCGCAATGGTTGGTTTAGTTTTCGCTGGACGCAAATTTTTGAAGCGGGTGACATTCCAAACAGCGCAAAAGTGATGATGGCGCGCCAGAGCCAAGATAACGATCAGGCGCAATTCTCGCCCTACCCGATTGATAAACTTGTTGCTGAGATCAAAGATGCAAAGCCAGATGTTGTATTTGCTCCGCATGTGGAAACATCGGCGGGCCTCATTCTACCGGATGAGTACATAGCGCAAGTTGGAGAAGCCGTTCATTCCTATGGCGGATTATTTGTGCTCGATTGCATCGCCTCAGGCACAGTTTGGGTTGATATGAAAGCTTGTAATGTCGATGTTTTGATCTCTGCACCACAAAAAGGATGGTCTGCATCTCCAGCGGCCGGTATTGTAATGCTGTCAGAACATGCAAAATCAACTATGGCCGATACGCAAAGTTCAAGCTTTGCATGTGATCTTAAAAAATGGTCTGAAATTATGGGTGCTTATGAAAATGGTGGGCATGCCTATCACGCAACAATGCCGACAGATGCGCTCGTTACATTTCATAAAACCATGAAAGAGGTTGAAGCTTACGGGTTCGAAAAAGTTAAAGCTGACCAATGGGAACTTGGCAACAAGGTGCGCGAACTTTTAAAATCAAACGGATTTAAAAGTGTTGCGGCAGAAGGCTTTGGTGCCCCGGGCGTTGTGGTCAGTTTTACTAAAGACGCTGATATGAAAACTGGCAAAAAATTCATGAACCAAGGATTGCAAATTGCAGCTGGCGTTCCACTTAAATGTGATGAACCTGCTGACTTTGGATCGTTCCGTATAGGTCTATTTGGTTTGGATAAGTTGCAGAACATTGACCGCACAGTGAACTATCTCGCTGAGGCGATCGATAGCTTTTAGTATCTATGTCAGACATATAATTTAAGATCCGGAGCGGATTTCGCTTCGGGTTTTTTGTTTTCTTTTAGTGATGACAGATCTTGTGGTTATGACGGTCTGACCAGCGATAATCAGCCGTATTTAGGCGCGTTTTTCTTGCTGTGATTTAAACCATTTCTCGATTTTTTTAATCATCATGTCTGGTGAAATTGGCTTGGAAAGATAATCATCCATTCCCGCATCTAAACACTTTTCATAATCGCCTTTCACAGCATGTGCTGTAACGGCAACAATTGGCGTGTGCCGATTTGTATCGGCTTCAATTTTACGAATTTCCTGAGTAGCTTCATGACCGTTCATTACAGGCATCGAGACATCCATTAAGATCAATGTTGGAGATAGCTCTTTGTATAAGGCAAGCCCCTCTTCACCGTTATTGGCAATCTTAAATGTATAGCCTGTGTCGTTCAGCATCTGAGTAAAGACAATCTGATTAACCTCATTATCTTCACACACTAAAATATCAACAGCCCGCGCGTTGCCATGATCAGTCGAGAGCATTGTGCCCTTTTGCTCAATAACTTGCTTATCCACTTTAAGAGCACGTGTTTGAGCAATACGCGTTGGCGCTTTTATCGAAGCACGATCCTGCAAGGTGTGAACTATCGTCTCTAACAACAATGACGAACGTGTTGGTTTAGTTAAGTGCGCTTGAATACCCAAACTGCTGAAGGCCATACCATTTTCGGCCTGATCAACTGAGGTCAACATAACAATTGGTGTGTCACAATTAATCGGATCGGAATGAAGGGCCTCTACGACCTTCGCTCCACTCATTTCGGGCATTTGGTAATCAAGAATGATGCCATCAATGGAAAGGTTTTGAGCCTGAGCTGCCTGGACAAAAGCAATAGCTTCCGCACCAGAATTGACCGCTGCATTATCAAAACCCCAGGCATCCATTTGTTCTTTTAAAATGGCCCGATTGACTTCATTATCATCGACGATGAGAATGCGAGCGCCCGACACATCGCTACATAAGCGTTTTGGTATATCGTCTGCTGATTGATCAAGCTCGATTTCAAACCAGAATTTCGTCCCCTTGCCCAATTCACTTTCAACACCGATGCGGCCTGACATAAGCTTCACAAGAGATGCAGCAATTGATAGACCTAATCCCGTGCCTTCATGCCGACGGGAAGATGATGCATCAACCTGACTGAATTTATCAAAGACTTTTGCAAGGTCTTCCTCAGGGATACCTATGCCTGTGTCTTCAATTTCGAACCGAATGTTTTGCGAATTAGATGCGTTCGAATTGCCTTGATCATCGGTGGAAACTGGGAACACATTTACATAAACGTGACCTCTTTCGGTAAATTTTAGAGCGTTACCCATCATATTGGTGATGATTTGGCGCACGCGACCAACATCACCCATGTGCATATTGCCCATTTTTGGATCGATGCGCACCATAAACTCAAGGTCTTTTTCCGCAGCTTTTGAAGATACAAGCGTTGCGACATCTTCAACCGCTTCAGTGAGATTAAACGGAGCACTATCGAGCGTCATGCGCCCTGCTCCAATTTTGGAAAAATCCAAAATATCATTGATAATCGTAAGCAGCGATGCACCAGATTTAACGATAACATCTGTAAACATCATTTGCTTAGGATCAAGCTCAGTTTTAGACAATAGCTCAGCCATGCCCATCACACCGTTCATCGGCGTTCTAATCTCGTGGCTCATGTTGGCCAGAAATTCTGATTTTGCGCGTTCCGCTTGTTCAGCCTTTTCAAGAGCCTGAGACATCTCTGTGATATCTGTGTAGGTCGCAACCGCCCCAATTCCTGAACGGGGATTAACATTGGTATGAACTATTCGTCCCGACGGCATCAAACGCTCTGTTTGATAAGCCTCACCGTTCTTCATCCTTAAAATAAAATCATCAGCGACTTGGTCGGGTGTTCGGCTATCTCCATAATCACCACGCTCACCGGAAAAAACAATCATATCCCGAACAGAAGAACCGACTTTTACATATTTTTCTGGTAGTTCTAAAATCTCGGCGAGCTGCTGATTTGAAAATACGACTTCTTTATCATTAACGATTAAAAGACCTTGCGCCATGGAACCTGCAGCATCATCAAGCATGCCATAGAGCTTTACAGTTCTATCCTTGATTTCCTCAAGCTCATCCTGTCTTTTTTGGTCAGCGGTGATATCTGTAAAGGTAACAATTTCACCACCATCAACCCGGTGGACCCCATCGGCGCGTACCATACGACCAGATGGTGTTGTTGTCTCAAGAGAGAAATCTTTACCTATATCTACCTTATCAATAAATTCATCAATAGATCTTTCGGTGTCCTGATATTCACCGAAATCACCGCGTTCAAATAAAAATCTGAGATAGTTTCTGTAAGGTTTTCCGGTCGCTAATACGCTGTGCTCAACGTCAAGGAACTCATTAGCCCGTTGATTACAAAACAGAATACTCTTGCAATCATGTACAATGATGCCTTGTGCCATCGTTTGGGCAGCATCTTCAAGCATAACGGCTAGCTGTTTAGATTCATTGCGCATCGTTTCAATTTGAGACTGATAGCTTTCACTATCGGTCACATTTGTAAACGTTAAAATTTGCCCGCCGGATGGACGGGAAATCACGTCTGAACGAATTATATTTCCGCTTGGCATCTCCGCTGCAGATGTCGTGAAGCCACGTTTACCATCCAGCGTCGCAAACTCAACGAGGCATTTTTCAACATCAACGTCTTCACCGAAATCCCCACGTTCCATGCGGTAAACGAGATGATCTCGCCAAGGACGATCCGGCTGTAGCAATTCGCCTGGAATTTCCAGCAGTTCATAAGCACGGCAATTTGCGAACAAGATGGTTTTAGTATCATGCACCAAGATACCTTGCGCCATGATTTCCGTCGTATCTTCTAGAAGCGCCGCAACCTTGCTAAGGCGCTTTAACTCCACACTCTCATCTTGAGTGTCTTCAATCCACATATCATCAAAATCTGTACGCGACTGATTTGCCTGTTGCGGCGCATCAGTGGACGTGTTTGCAGACTTTGATTGATCGTTGCTCATAGTTCTATCTAATTAAGTTGTAAAATTACAATTTTACTAGAACAAACTATAGTAAACGAAGTCTTATCAAAGCACGCAATATAATACTTAGTAAGTCATGTATGACGAATGCCTAAGGGATGCTTTTAAAGCAGTTGAGATAAGAGTTTTTACCTTAGTCTATGGCATGAACAAAAAAACCGCTGCCTGTTTCCAAGCAGCGGCATTGAAATGCAAAAATATGGGTTGGTAATTAGCCAACAACTTCTGTTTCAGAGAACCAGTACGAAATTTCGCGAGCAGCTGTTTCAGGTGCATCTGAACCGTGCACTGAGTTTTCACCCAATGAAAGCGCGAAGTCTTTGCGGATTGTGCCTTCGTCAGCATCTGCTGGGTTTGTTGCGCCCATGATTTCACGGTTTGCAAGCACAGCGTTTTCTTTTTCAAGAACTTGTACGATTGTTGGGCCAGATGACATGAACTCTGTCAATTCGCCGAAGAATGGACGTTCTTTGTGTTCAGCATAAAAACCTTCAGCTTCGCGAAGGCTCATCCATACGCGTTTTGATGCAACAATGCGGAAGCCTGCATCTTCAAATCGTTTAGTAATTTCGCCAGTTAGGTTACGCTTTGTTGCGTCCGGCTTGATCATCGAAAAAGTGCGTTCGATCGCCATGGTAATATCCTTTAATTGGGAGTGTGATAAAACTTTTGCAATTGAGCATAACATTTGCCCCATTGTTCGGCGGCTTCTTACCGCGCAAAGTTAAGTTTCACAAGGCCTTTTGCCCGATTTGATGCACTTGCGTACTAATTATCGCAAGCAGCACCCACAGAACGGCCTAAACCGTCATAAAGATCGAGTATTTTGTTAAACCAAACCATAACTTCATCATCTTGCGGTAGAAAACCTGTCGCAGAACATATTCTTGACCATTGAAGAGCACCAAAGACAATATAATCTGCAAATAAAGGATTTTCACCCCCAATGAACGGCTGGGATTTGAGCATATGGCGCAATGGTTTGACCACAGCGGGGAAATCTTCAACAGCTTTGGCTTTTCCTTCAGAGACAATTGCTAGTGATTTTTTAAACATCTTTTCGCGACTGGAGATAAAATAGTCCTGATCTGCCCCATCCAGCATTTGACCTATCTCTTCGACTGCAAGAACAGCTACTTTCGGGTGTAATGTTAATTGCGACCAGCTTTCGATAAATTTGGCATGTGCAACCCCGCCCGGTCCGCCAAACAACGTTGGTTCATCTGGATAAGCTTCTTCTAGATATAATGCGATGCGAAAGCTATCATTCATCACTTTATCGCCATCACGAAGCACCGGAATGATTTTACCCAAACCATTTTCAATCTTAGGAACGTCCAAAAACCCTTGCGGGATGGTTTCAAATTCAAGGCCCTTATGAGCTAGAGCCATTTTCACCTTCCAGCAATGCGGGCTAAATGGACGGGTTTCATCGCTACCAACAAGATCATAAAGCTGAATGGTCATAATTTACCTCGCATGCCATATTGTTATAATGAGTTTCATTTTTAAGCAGTTTCGGCTAGGGGCACAATGACAAAAAATATCAAACATCTCATATTATACCTTATTATCAGCTGCTTTATTACCGTACCATCACATGCATTAGATCCCAATGCCATGACGGAACGCGAAGAATACATCGCCGGCAATACCTATCATGTTTTAATGCATGAGATGGGGCATTTGGTCATTGATCAGTTGCGGCTCGCGATCCTAGGGCAAGAAGAAGATGCAGCTGATAATTTTGCTACGATTGCGCTAATTGATGACGACACAGCTTTTGCGGACAATGCACTCGCAAATACTGCGCATTTCTGGTTTGTTTTGTCTGATGAACAAGGTTCAGACACTTCAAATTATTTTGCTGAGCATGATTTAGATATCCAGCGCGCTTATCGCATTGTCTGTCACTTAGTCGGTGTTGATGCAGAGGCCTTTAATTATCTTGCACAAGCTGCAGAACTCTCTGCTGACAACTATGAAACCTGCGGCGCCAATTTTGAGCAAACGGCCGATAGCTGGTTTTCAACCCTTGACGCTCATAAACCTGAGGAAGGGTTTGAGAACCAGATTGAGCTCCTTTATCAGGCACCTGCATCGGAGTTTGAAAATGCGCGCGCACTGCTAGGAGACAGTTTGATTGTTGAAGATGCGCTCGATTTTATCAATGCACATATTGCACTCCCAAACCCGATCACAATTCGC
>CAJQOR010000485.1 GCA_905479965.1 uncultured Rhizobiaceae group bacterium
GATAAAATGCGTGGCCCGGTCAACACGCCAATTATCCTAACTATTCTTCGCCAAGGTGCTGATATGCCTCTTGAAATCGAGGTGGTTCGTGATGTTATCGCAATTAGAGCTGTGCGCTCTCGTGCTGAAAACGATGTTGGCTATCTCCGCGTCATCTCATTTACTGAGAAAACTTATGCAGATCTTGAAAAAGCCATTGAAAAACTCACTGACGAAATTGGTGAAGAGAAGCTTAAAGGGTTTGTTTTGGATCTTCGCCTGAACCCAGGTGGTCTATTGGATCAAGCCATCAGTGTCTCTGATGCATTCTTAGACCGTGGTGAAATTGTGTCCACACGTGGTAGAGACCCAGAAGAAGGCCGTCGCTTTAATGCACGCCCTGGCGATCTAACAGGTGGCCTGCCGTTAATTGTGATGGTCAATGGTGGCTCAGCCTCTGCATCTGAAATTGTTGCCGGTGCTTTACAAGATCATAAACGTGCAACTATTTTGGGCACCCGCTCGTTCGGTAAAGGTTCTGTGCAAACAATTATCCCATTGCAGGAATTTGGAGCGCTGCGCTTAACAACAGCGCTTTACTACACACCTTCTGGCACATCGATCCAAGGTAAAGGCATCGAACCTGATATTAAAGTCAATCAGCCCATCCCTGAAGAGTTGCAAGGTCGTGTGCGTGCCTCAGGCGAATCAGAGCTTCGCGGTCACATCCAAGGCCAGGAAGAAGATGAAGATGGTTCAGGCTCAATTGCTTATGTACCACCAGACCCAAAAGATGATGAGCAACTTGGACATGCGTTGAAATTACTTCGCGGCGAGATCCAAGATGATGCATTCCCACCACAAAAGGATCAGGCAAGCAACGCAAACTAAACTTGTTGCCCATGCAATCAGATCTTAATCGCCCGCTTGGCCAGAATAACAAGCCAAAGAGCAAAGCGAACAACAAAAACAAGCCTGCCAACCGATACAAATGGTTGGCAGGTTTTGCTGTTGCTACGATAATTGCAGGTGCAAGCTTTGCAGCCTTTCAACAAGATCCACTTGAGAAGAAATTAGTTGTCGCTTCAAATGATGCAACAGACACATCAAGCGCATCTGATGCTGATACTAACACAGCTCAACAACGCGAAGATTACACCCAAGACAATACCCAAGATATTGAACAAATCCAGCCAGGCATTATCGACCGGCAGGCGGGCAATTCCGGTGGCAATATTAAAACCATCACCACGCCCGATGGTTTGAAGGTCACAAAAATATCCCCAAGTGAACGTGAAAACGATGGTGCAGTTCTACTTGATGCGCCGGATAGACGGGGCCAAGACCCGCATTTAGCCCATCTACCCGATCCGAAAATTACCGAGGATACCGAATTTGGTCGCTTGCCGGTTTACGGGCAAAATGGTGAGCGCGCGTTTGATATCTACGCCCGACCTTGGTCTGGCGCTCGTGGGATACGCATAGCGATTATAGTAGGCGGCCTTGGATTAAGCCAAACAGGTACAAACTATGCTATCGATACATTACCAGAGGACATAACGCTCGGCTTTGCGGGAAATGGCAACAGCTTGCAACGCTGGATGCAATCAGCGCGTCGCAATGGGCATGAGATTGTTTTGCAAGTACCTTTCGAGCCTTTTGATTATCCAAATAGCAACCCTGGGCGCGGCACGCTCGTTACATCAAATGATCCAGTGTCAAACTTAAATCTCCTTCACGAAGCAATGGGCCGCATTACCAATTACACAGGTATCGGTAATTTCATGGGAGGCAGGTTTTTATCTGATGCAGAATCCCTTGAGCCCGTCATGAGAGATATTGCACGACGCGGCATCCTATTTTTTGATGATGGAACATCTTCGCGTTCGCTAACCGAAACATTTTCAAAAACGCTAGGTATTCCATTTGTAGCCAGTGACATAATACTGGACGCAAAACCGGAAAAGGGTCAAATATTACAGAAGCTGGATGATTTGGAGCGCATAGCTAGACGTAATGGAACCGCGGTGGGTACAGCTTCCGCATTTACCAACAGTGTTGATGCAATCGCTGAATGGAGCAACGAAGCAAAAGCGCGCGGAATTGAAATTGTTGGATTGTCTGCATTAGCGACTGATCCAAACTCTAGATAGTTTAGACGAGATATGATGGCTAATAAAATGAAAGCTGAAGACCTACCATACCGCCCATGCGTTGGCATTATGGTCTTAAACAAAGACGGTTTAGTTTGGGCTGGGAAAAGAATTTCAAACAATGATCGCGACGAATACAAGGATCAACCGTTTAAATGGCAAATGCCGCAAGGCGGCATAGATAAGGGCGAAGATGCAAAGCCTGCTTCCCTTCGGGAACTGTACGAAGAAACAGGCATGAAAAGCGTTGAATTTATCGCTGAATCACGAGACTGGCTTACATATGATTTACCCGATAATTTAATCGGTGTCGGCCTTAAGGGTAAGTATCGAGGTCAAAAGCAAAAATGGTTCGTATATCGTTTCGTTGGGAATGAAGAGGAAATCCAAGTTAACCCGCCAGTTACTGGCGAAAAGGCTGAATTTGAGGAATGGGCATGGAAACCAATGGATGAATTACCGAAACTTATTGTTCCTTTCAAACGAAAGCTGTACGAAGACGTAGTAAAAGAATTTTCTAATTGGGCGGGACAATAAATGAAAGAATTTAGCGGACAAATCGGTGATTTTGATGAGATAATCAACCGTGTTGGCACCCATTCAGATAAGTGGGATTCAATGGAAACCAACTACGGTGTTTCTCCTGAAAAAGGATTAGCGATGTGGGTGGCAGATATGGATTTCCGTCCTCCACATTGCGCAACTGACGCAATCAATCGCATGTCCAATCATGGTATTTATGGTTATTTTGGAGATGATGCGGATTATAAATCTTCCATTATATGGTGGATGAAAGAATGCCATGATTGGGCAATAAAACCTGAATGGATTTTTTCAACGAACGGCCTCGTTAATGGGACCGCACTTTGTGTTCAAGCTTACACAGAAAAACACGATGGTATTGTTTTGTTTACACCAGTTTATCATGCCTTTGCGCGCGTTATTGAAGCTGCTGATAGAACTGTAACAGAATGTCCGTTGGTCATTGAAAATGGACGATACGTTTTTGATTTCGACGCATATGAAAAATTGCTAACTGGTAAAGAAACAATGATTATCTTGTGCTCACCGCATAATCCAGGTGGCACTGTATGGATGCGTCATGAACTTGAGGCATTGGCGGATTTTGCCATCAAACACAATTTGAAGATCGTATCTGACGAAATTCACCACGATTTAATTATGCCTGGACAACTTCATATCCCGTTGGCAATGATTGACAAGGATATCTCCGATAGATTGATCATGATGACCGCGCCAACCAAGACATTTAATATCGCGGGCTGCCACACAGGTAATGTCATTATTGAAGATACAAAACTTCGCGCGACATTTGCAAAAACGATGAAAGCGACAGGTACATCAGCCAATGCCTTTGGCTTACATATGACCGAAGCGGTGTATTCACCTGACGGTGCGTACTGGGTTGGCGCGCTCATGCGCTATATCGATGAAAATGCACGTATCTTTGATGAAGGAATCAGTAAGATCAAAGGTGCGCAATCCATGGGTTTGCAATCCACCTACCTGTCTTGGGTGGATTTTACTGAAACTGACCTTAGCCCAATGTATATCGCTGAACGCATTCAGGATGTTGCAGAAATCGCTGCAAGTCACGGCACAACCTTTGGCAAGGGCGGCGAAAACTTCATGCGATTTAATATTGGCATGCCGCGTTCACGCGTTGAGGAAGCAGTCAATCGCCTTCACAAAGCTTTTGCGTAAAACTAAAAAAGCCTCCAAAATTGGAGGCTTTTTTATTGAAAATATAATTTTTTAGAAAACTAGATTGCAGCTTTAAGATCTTCAAGCTGAGCCGCAAATGCAGCTAAACGTGTTTTGTCAGCGTCAACAACAGCTGCCTCAGCAGCGTCATTAGCAGCTTTGATACGGTTATCAAGCTCATCAGCTTCCAGTGCATCCACCGCAACAGCAGCTTCCGCTAAAAGCGTGCAACCAGATGGAACGATATCTGCAAAGCCACCAAATACAACATATTTGCTAGAACCTTCAGAACTCTCCACAGTGACAACACCAGGCTTAACAGTGCTCATTGTCGGCGCGTGGTTTGCCATTACAGTCATTTCACCTTCAGAACCAGGAAGCACAACTGAGTTGACTTCAGCAGAAAGCAAAAGCTTTTCAGGAGAAACGAGTTCAAATGTAAATGTGTCAGCCATGACAAAACGTCCAATTAGAAA
>CAJQOR010000486.1 GCA_905479965.1 uncultured Rhizobiaceae group bacterium
AAAGGGTCAGATGTCGAATGATTATTGATTCGCTCATAAGCAATTTGGAATCCGAAAAGCCTTGGAAAGCAAGCCTAATTCGCCGATTTTGACCACCAAACATCAGGAAAACCTATGGAATAGGTCGGTAATTCCGAAGGATGGGCAAATCTATCCCAATATGCAATGCGTGACGCGCGCAAAGTATAGGTTGGGACAATGAAGTGATTTGCGAGTAGAACCCGGTCCATAGCTTTGGTCACAGCAATAAGCTCATCTCGATCTTTGGAGAAAATAATCTGCTCAATGAGTTTGTCGATCGCAGGATCTGAGACACCCATATAGTTTTGAGATCCATTCTGATCAACCGACCGAGAGCCCCAGTAACTGTGCTGCTCATTGCCCGGGCGCAGACTTTGAGCCCAGCCACTATAAATCACATCATAATCTCGCGAACGCACTCGATTTGTATATTGCGATTGATCCACAACACGAACACTTGCATCAATACCTATTTTTTTAAGTGTCTGGGCATAGGGCAGTGCAACTTTTTCAATAATTGGCGAACCAAGGAGCAATTCGATAGTCAGTTGCTCATTAGTTTGTGTATTGATGAGTTTACCTGATCGGATTTCATAGCCTGCTTGCTTAAGCAGCGTTACAGCTTCGCGCAGATTGCCACGAGATTTTTGAGGTGTGCCCCCGATCGGGTTTGCATATTCCGTTGTAAACACGCTGTCTGGGATTTCACCGCGTAATTTTTCCAAAATCTCCAGCTCGCGGCCTGTTGGTAAACCAGATGATGCAAGTTCAGAACCAAAGAAGAAGCTATTTATGCGTTGATAAGCATCAAAGAATAGCGTGCGATTTTGTTCCTCAAAATCATAGGCGAGATTAAGTGCTTTGCGAACATTCGCATCCTTAAACTTATCTCGACGTAAATTTGGCATAAACCCAATCATAATACCTGAGCTGCGATAGGAATTTGGAAGCACTTCGCGCTTAACTTTACCTGCATTAAAGGCGGGAAAATCGTATCCAGTTGCCCAACGCTTGGCTTTATTTTCTGACCAAAAATCAATTTCGTCAGCTTTAAACGCTTCAAACATCACATTGCGATCTGCAAAATAGTTATATTTGATCTTATTCAGATTATAGCGCCCAACATTGACGTTTAAATTCTCCCCCCAATAATTATCAACGCGCTCATAAGTTATGCTGGAACCGGGATTTACATCTGAGATCCGATAGGGACCGGAGCCCAATGGCGCCTCAAGGGTGGTTGCTGATATATCACGTGGGTTACCATCTTTATCACTACCTTCCCACCAATGCTTCGGCATAACGGTCAGTTGACCGACAATTTGTGGTAATTCCTGATTGCCAACTTCGTCAAAGGTAAAAGTCACTTCACGCGGGCCTGTTTTTTCGGCCTTTTCGACGTGTTTATAATAATTCTTGCGTTGCGGATCGTATTTAATGAAACTTTCATACGAGAAGATCACATCTTCAGGTGTCACCGGCATTCCGTCGTGCCATTTTGCGTCCGGATGTAATCTGTATGTGACAGAGGAGTAATCATCCGGATAGGAAAACTCTTCCGCAAGCAATCCATATTCAGATGAAATTTCATCCTCAGATGTGGTTAAAAGCGTTTCAAACAGCCATCCAGCTCGCGCGACTGGATCTAAAGCGGCGCCCAGATCACCTTTAGCTAAAGCCGGATTGAGCGTGTCAAAAGTAATGGATGCTGATAAATTAAGTTCACCGCCTTTAGGTGCATCAGGGTTCACATAGTCAAAATGTGTAAAGCCTTTTTGATATTTTAAATCACCCACCGCCGATGCGCCATGTCGCCAAACTTTATCTTCTGCATTTGCTATCTGTGCGCTTGTCGCCAAGCAAAGAGAAATAAGAAATGTCTTAGTTAGGCGTTTAAGCATCTAAGTCTACCTTTTCATTGCAAAATTCTAAGTGCAGGATAAGCTATAATTTACGTAAAAGTCACATGAAATTTTTGTCATAAAGGGGACGAGGTATGGAATTGAGCAGCTGGGAAGATGAAATTTTAAACTTCTGGTTTAAGGAATTAACGCCCGAGCAGTGGTTTGTCTCAAGTCCTGAAGGTGATGAACTGGTTAAAAGTAGATTTCACGATTTAGTTCTTAAGCTTGCAGAAAATCTACCTGAGGACACAAAGACAACAGCGGATAAGTCGCTAGCAGCAATCCTTTGCTTTGATCAGTTCACCCGTAATATTTTTAGAGGAGAGGCGCAGGCTTTTGCCTATGATCATCTTGCGTTGTCCTTAACACAGCACATTATTGAAATGGGTTGGGATGAGGATATGGACGATCCACACAAGCAATTTTCCTATATGCCACTTATGCACTCAGAAGAGATCAATGTGCAAAAACAGGCACTTGTGAAGTTTAGATGGTTCGGTGACAATATCTTTCAATTTGCCCAAGAACATCACGACATCATTGAAGAATATGGACGTTACCCGCATCGAAATGAAGTTCTTGGCCGCCAAAGTACCGTGGAAGAAATTGAATATTTAAAAGATGCCAAACGATTTGGGCAATAAATAAGATCACAAAAAAACCAGCGGACAATATCGCCAGCTGGTTTATTTTTGGATCGTAAACTTAATAGAATTAAAGTTTTAATCGATGTTTATTCTGGAAGAGCAACAGGGCTTGTAGAGAACGTACGCATGTAGGCGATTAAGTTGGCGCGATCTTTTTCTTTCTTTAGACCAGCAAAGCCCATTGCAGTGCCTTTGATGTAAGCTTTTGGCTTTAGGAAAAACTTGTTGAGGTTTTCATAATCCCAATTTGTACCACCAGCGGCATATTCTGTCATGGCAGCTGAATAGCCAAAGCCATCTTTTACACCTACTGGGTGACCGACAATATCCCAAAGACCAGGGCCAACTTTGTTCGAGCCACCATCTTCAATTGTGTGGCAAGCAGCACATTTTTTAAATACTTTTTCACCAGCGCCGATGTCAGCGCTTGCCAAAAGTGGACCAATGTCTGGAATAACGTCTTCCTGAGTAGCTCCGCCAGCTGGAGCAGCGCTACCTTCAGCAACTTCGATCACAAAGCCTTCTTGCTCAGGAACATCTGAGTGGTAGAGCGCCTCTGACAAAAAACTAATTGTTAACACTACGAACACTGTGCCTAAAAAGGCGCTAGAGATCATGTTAAAATAAGAGGAATTCATACGTTTTGCTCCGCTTTCTATGCTTGTGCCCTACGATTCGGGCGGACCAATTTTCGCGGAACCTATTTGTTTTATGCTCATCTTGCAATACTGATTCGACGCTTAATACTGAGACTTTTTGACACCTTTGCGATTTTTTATCGATTCATGGGAATTCGAACTTCGATTGGGCATATATCCGTAGATAGAAATCGTTGACTTGGCTTTTGACGGTGTTAAAACCACCGTGAACTCAATGATCGGTAAATTATCATGGCAAATCCAACAAATCTTATTTCTTTTCAGGGTGAATTTGGCGCAAATTCCGATATGGCGTGTCGTGATATGTTTCCAGATATGGAACCATTGCCATGTCCGACATTTGAAGATGCATTCAATGCGCTTGTGTCGGGTAAAGCCGATCTCGCAATGATCCCGATTGAAAATACGATTGCGGGCCGCGTTGCAGATATTCACCACCTTTTGCCTGAATCTGATTTGCATATTATTGGCGAATATTTCATGCCAATTCGTTTTCAATTGATGGTGCTTCCGGGCGCAAAGAAAGAAGATATCAAAACCGTGCACTCTCATGTGCATGCCATTGGCCAGTGTCGCAATATCGTGCGTGAAAACGGATGGCGCGCGATTGTTGCAGGCGATACCGCAGGTGCTGCGCGTCAGGTTTCAGAGGCTGGCGATAATTCTATGGCGGCACTGTCGCCAAGACTGGCTGCAGATCTTTATGGTCTTGAAATTCTGCAAGAGGATGTCGAAGATCACGAGAACAATATCACGCGTTTCGTCGTATTATCGCGTGATGCGCAATCACCTAAACGCAACACAGATGATGAGATTTGGGTAACGACCTTTGTGTTTCGGGTGCGCAACCTACCAGCTGCATTATATAAGTGTATGGGCGGCTTTGCGACCAATGGCGTCAATATGACGAAGCTCGAATCCTATCAGATTGGCGGCACATTTGTTGCAACCCAGTTTTACGCGGATATTCAGGGCCATCCGGATGATATTGCTGTCAAACGCGCGCTATCGGAATTGGACTACTTTTCTGAATATGTGAATATTCTGGGCGTCTATAAAGGTCATCCAAGCCGGACGTAATAGGGCTGCACCTTAACTGGTTTTACGACCAATCAAGCCAATCTTGTAGCAAACGGTGGGCGATCGCACCTTTGGGTGGAGATAATCTGTCCTCACCTGCGCTGTGCTTTAAGCGTTCGGCAACTTCCTGGCGTGAGAACCAGCGACAGTCTTCAAGTTCTTCGCTGTCATAATTGATCTCTGTTGTAAGCGCTTCTGCGATACAG
>CAJQOR010000487.1 GCA_905479965.1 uncultured Rhizobiaceae group bacterium
TTATCAGCCTCGCGTATCATATTGGCGTGACGCACTTGATCCTCAAGCGGAACAGTTAAGAAATATGGCTCGTATTGAAGGGTCAGATAATCTTCACGATCAGCCTGTTGCCAATCGCTTAGCGCAGCTTCGAGTTCTTTGCGTGCAACTTCAACACGCGATGTACGTGATGCTTCAGAGAAACCGCTTGTGAGCAATATTTCTGTCTCGTAATAAAGCGTTCTGAGCAATTGCCCTTTCCAACCATTCCAAACACCAGGTCCAACAGCTGAAATATCGCAAACAGTCAGCACCAAAAGCATCTGCAAACGTGTGAGAGATTGCGCACATTTTGCAAAATCTTGAATTGTTCTTTTGTCATTCAGATCACGCGATTGCGCAACGGTGGACATGGTTAGATGTTCTTCAATTAGCCACATGACAATTCGCGTTTGCGACTTTGAAAGACCAAGACGGGGACAAAGTTTTTCTGCAACTTTCGCGCCAGCAATGGAATGATCTTCTGGTCGACCTTTTGCGATATCGTGAATAAAGACCGCCACATAAAGAGCTTCACGGTCAGAGATTTTCGGTAAAAGCTTATTGGCGAGCGGATGCTCGTCTTCCAAATCGCCCTTTTCGATATTGCTTAATATGCCAACAGATCGGATCAAATGTTCATCAACAGTAAAGTGATGATACATGTTGAACTGCATCATCGAGACAATCTTACCAAATTCTGGGATGAACTTGCCAAGTACGCCTGCCTCATTCATCCGGTGCAGATTAGACCTGGGAGAACGCCTTGACGTTAAAACAGATATAAACAACCTATTGGCTTCAGGGTCATTGCGTAGTTTGGAATTGATCAGACGCAAAGAGCGCTTGATCTCTTTAACCGTATTTGGATGAAAGTCGATCTCATGCTTATCAGCAAAGTAGAAAACGCGGATCAGATTAACCGGATCGTTTTTAAACACATCCGGATTTGACATAACAATACGGCCGCTTTCATCATGAAAATCAAGCGTGCCGGGTATCTTACGAACCGTTTGGCTAAATCTGCGTAGCACATCTGTAAATCGGGGTGCGCGCTTTGCATTTTCAGCTTCGAGCGCAGCGCAGAATATCCGCGTTAAATCACTAACTTCTTTTGCAATGAGAAAATAGTGCTTCATAAAGCGTTCAACGGCTGAAAGGCCCGGATGGGCGTGGTAATCAAGTGCAGTTGCGATTTCGCGCTGAATATCAAATGATAGGCGTTCTTCAGCCTTACTGGTAACATAATGCATGTGACAACGCACCGCCCACAAAAAATCTTCAGCTTTTTTCAAGCCGTTATATTCTTTTCGGGAGAATACACCCAGTTTAATGAGGTCTTTGTCGCGATCCACGCGGTAGTAATATTTTGAAATCCAAAACAATGTGTGCAGATCACGAAGACCGCCTTTGCCCTCTTTGACATTAGGCTCAACGAGATAGGCAGTATCACCTGATTTGAGATGTCTTTGGTCACGTTCTTCAAGTTTTGCGGCAATAAACTCTGTGCCAGTATTTTTCACAACTTCGTTGTTAAAACGTTCGATCAATTCGTTGCCAAGTTCGATGGATCCGCAGATCTGGCGGGCTTCTAAAATAGAGGTTCGAATGGTCATATCATTTCGTGATAGGCGAATGCATTCGTCGATATTACGGGTTGCGTGCCCCACTTTTTGGCGCAAATCCCAAAGGATATATAAAATCCATTCAACGACCTGTTCAGTCCAGGGGTTGGCTTTGTATGGTAAAATGAACAACAGATCGATATCCGAACCTGGCGCCAATGTCGCACGTCCATATCCACCAACTGCCATCACAGCGAGCTCTTCGCCCTTAGATGGGTTCTCAACGCGATAAACATATTGTGTTACAAATCTAAACAGCCCTGAAATAATTTGATCTTCTAGATAGGAAATTCGGTTGGCACACGCCACGCCGCCACCATCTTCGAACAACATCTCATGTGCTTTTTCACGACCAGCTTCATTAACGGTTTTGCAAAGTGCCAAAACGTCCAATCTTGCATTGTCGCTTTCCCCACCATGGTCCTTTGCGATTTTATCCAACTCTCGCTGAAAAGCATGTACATCTATGATTTCATCAAACCGTTTTGATGATAGATTTGTCTTTGACATCGTTATTCCTGTAAATGAAGGCTGTTAAATCCGCTTATGCCCTTTTTAGTGACTTGGTACAAGTTTCTAAAGCTTGAAGATCTCCTCGAAGTACCCCACATAGCAGTCTAACTTGGAATGAGGGGTTTTTTATGATCATTCAAGCGGCGAAAGCGTCTTTTGAGAATATGTTTGCACCAAGATCGCGAACACTTTTGTTTAAAATTTTAGGTGCAACCATCCTATTTCTCATTGGGATTTGGTTTGGCTTTCAGAATGTTATTGCGGAATATTTGTTCCCAGCACTAGGAGGCTATATTCCCGAGCTTCCCAGTTGGCTTGCATGGTTATCAACGGTTTTCATCGTCTTTGCAGCCATCGGTTCAGCATTAGCGCTGGCATTGCTCATATCGCCGATCACAGCTTTGATCGCCGGTTTTTTCATCGATGCTATTGCACAGGATATTGAGCAAAAGCATTATCCCAACGATCCC
>CAJQOR010000488.1 GCA_905479965.1 uncultured Rhizobiaceae group bacterium
AATTGTTTATGCTTGAGCTTAGGAATAATAGTTCAAGATGTCCAACGGTAAATCTGATAATAAAACCGATGCTGTTTTCCATCAGACATTTGGAGACAAGTTTTATGGGAGGAATAAAAATTACTCTGGTAATCGTTCTAAACCAGTGTAATTGTAGGTGGCTCGAAAGGTTTAATTATGCTCGCTTATGTCTCTCGCAGACTGGTTCAATCTATCTTTGTGATGCTGACGGTCAGTCTTTTAGCATTTGCAATGTTCCGCTTTGTCGGAGACCCGGTAGCGGTCATGGTTGGTCAAGAAACATCAGTAGAAGATCAAGAGCGATTGCGTGAGCAATTGGGGTTAAACGACCCAGTTATTCAGCAATATGCCCGCTTTATTACCAATATGATCTCTGGCGAGTTTGGATTTTCCTATAGAACACGCCAACCGATCGGCGAAATGCTGCTTGAGCGCGCACCTGCCACTATAGAACTTGGCATTGTCTCACTACTTATATCGCTCATTGTGGGTATCCCCGCGGGGATATACACGGCCTTAAGAAATGACGGTTTTTTGTCGCAAACCATCTTGATCACCACCTTAATCGGCATCTCAATACCAACCTTTGTCATAGGTATATTCTTAATCTACCTCTTTGGCGTACAGCTCGGTTGGTTGCCCACATTTGGGCGAGGAGAAGTCACCGAAATTGGATGGTGGAAATCAAGTTTCTTCACGTTAAAAGGCTTGGAAGCATTAATCCTTCCAGCCATTACATTGGGAATTTACCAACTCACGTTGACAATGCGGCTTGTGCGCTCAGAAATGCAGGATGTGCTCAATACCGATTTTATCAAATTTGCCGTAGCACGGGGGATCAACCATAGAAGCATTCACTATCACCACGCTTTACGGAATTCTATGGTGCCAGTGATCACAATCATTGGATTGCAGTTTGGTGGTGTGATTGCTTTTTCTATCGTTACGGAGAGCGTCTTTCAGTGGCCTGGTATGGGGCTATTGTTTCTAGAAAGCATTCGGTATGTCGATATCCCGGTCATGGCGGTTTATTTGGTGATTATCGCGCTTGTGTTCGTCATTATTAATCTCATTGTTGATATGCTTTATTTCGTGATAGATCCTAGAGTTCGACTTCAGCCGGAGGCAGGATAATGCTCAAAGCTTGGCGCCGAATAAAAATTGAAAATGAGTTTATCTATCTGTTTTTAGGAAACCGCGTCGCGCAGCTTGCTGCGCTGGTTGCGCTTTTTTTCATATCAGGGGCACTGCTTGCACCATTAATTGCTCCATCTAACCCATACGATCTGGCAACGTTTGATATTTTAGATAGTTTCACCCCACCCGCATGGTCAGAAGGGGGGAGCCCGCAATTCTTCATAGGCACAGATGACCAAGGGCGCGATCTGCTCTCATCCATTATGTATGGTATGCGTTTGTCTCTCATCATTGGCGTTTTGTCTGTCACATTTGCCGCTGTTTTCGGTACAGCAATTGGCGTTGCCGCAGGATATTTGGGTGGGCGTTTTGATACAATTGTTATGCGAATTGCGGATGTACAGCTCAGCCTGCCGGCTATTTTAACCGCTTTGTTGGTGGATGGTATTGCACGTGGCTTGTTGCCCCGTGAGCAACATGAAGATTTACTGCTGATTGTTTTATCCCTAGCGATCGGTTTGTCTTTATGGGTCAACTTTGCAAGAACCGCGCGGGCATCCACATTTGTTGAGCGCAATAAAGAATATGTCCAAGCTGCTGAGATCATTGGTCTGCATCCGGTTCGCATCATGCTGGTGGTTATTCTGCCTAATATTTTAAACCCGCTTTTGGTTATTGGTACGGTAGATCTTGCTGTTGCAATATTGCTTGAAGCGACGCTAAGTTTCTTAGGCGTTGGTGTGCCACCAAATCAGCCATCGATTGGGACGCTCATCCGAATTGGCACTGAATATATCTTCTCAGGTGAATGGTGGATTGTGATCTTCCCATCGTTCGCACTTATCTTTTTGATTATATCAATCAATGTATTAGGTGACTTTTTCCGCGCATATTTAAATCCGAGGTTGCGCTGATGACATTTCTTTTAAATGTGACGGATTTAACCGTTGAATACCCAACACGGTTTGGCACGTTTCAGGCCGTAAAAAACCTTAATATTCGTCTTGAACAAGGTGAAATCCATGGACTTGTGGGCGAAAGTGGCGCTGGTAAATCCACCATTGGTCAAGCGATCATGGGGCTTATCCCAAATCCGGGTTATATTGCTTCAGGTGATGTTGAACTCAATGGTGAGAGCATTCGTGACCTGAGCCAAAGTCAATACCATAAGCTTCGCGGCGCAAAAATTTCGATGATCTTTCAAGATCCGCAAACATCGCTCAATCCGCTTTTGACCGTGGAAGAGCAGTTGGTTGAAACCATTCGGCAGCATTCTAATGTGTCCTACGAAGAAGCCTTCTTAAAAGCGGTAAATCTGTTGGAAGAAACAGGGATTAGTGATGCGAAAACCCGCATATTAGAATATCCACATCAGTTCTCCGGCGGGATGCGTCAAAGGGTGGTCATTGCATTAGCCTTATGCACGGAGCCAGATCTGATCATTGCGGATGAGCCCACAACGGCGCTCGATGTTGCTATTCAAAAACAGATCTTGGATCTGATAAAGCATTTGGCAAAGAAACGCAGCGTTGGTTTCATTCTCATAACCCACGATATAGGGGTAATTGCAGAAATCACAGATCGTGTATCTGTCCTTCGAAA
>CAJQOR010000489.1 GCA_905479965.1 uncultured Rhizobiaceae group bacterium
ATTGATTGATCCACTTGCAATAGATGAGATCGTATTTGCTTTCTCTTCCAGCGAACTTGCTTTTTCAGAAAGCAGATTGCCAAGTTTTTCCTCATTGCTCATTAGAGCAACCGCGATTTTGCTAGATTCGCGATCAAGAGCGCCAGAAAGTGCATCTGTCATCGTGTCCATAGCTTTGGTGATTAGATTTGCACCTTCACCAGAAATGGTTTCCATCGCATTGGTACGATCAGAAAGCGTTTGCTCAAGGCGGTCAATATTGCGTTTTGCAATGCCGTCCAATTCATTGGCACGCTCGTGCAAGGTATTATCAAGCTTGGTCATGTTTTCTGTGGCGATATTTTCCATTGTCTCAGCACGCAGCTGTATGGACATATCGAGAGACTGAATGCCTTCGCTTGTAATGGTCTCAAGAGAATCAGCAGTGCGTTTAACTGAACCTTCAATGGTTTCAATTGTCATTTTGCTGAGACTTTCTAATTTCTCAGTTCTGTCTTGTAACGATGCATCAAGTGCATCGATGGATGTCTGGGCAGTCCCTGCAAAGTTGCTGGTTTTCTCATCCAGCGTCGAGCTGAGTTTATCGACAGATTGCTGCGTGATATTTGCAAGACTTTCTGTGCGCTCATCAAAGCTGTTTTCCAACTGACTAATGCTATCTTTGGCAACAGATTGTATTGCATCTGTGCGTGTTTTCATCGACACGTTGATGTCTTCAACAGCTCTGCTCATGCTTTGATCAAGCGCTGATTGGGACGTGGTCAATGTTTCGTTCAAATCGACAAGATTACGGGTGAGGTCGGCAGTGATGCCTTTTGTATGTCCCTCAATTGTCGAAGAGCCATCGGAAAGGGTTTTGTTTAGGTTTTCAATGCCTGTCGTCATTGCCATATCCACAGCCATATTGCTGGCCATGAAGCTTTCATCGATTTTGTTGACTGCGCCATCAGCTGCACTTTTCAATGTGTCCGCGTGGCCACTAAGTTTATCAACACCGTTTTCAATAATGTTGGTGAGATTGAAATTACTTGCAGTCAGCGTTTCATTGACTTCTGCAACACCATCTTTGACGGTGTTGTTAAATGCAGATGTGCGTTGATCTAGTGTTGCCGCTAGTTTTTCAATGTTATCTGAGAAGCTTGTGTTTACTTCGCTACTTGCAGCCAACATTTGTTCGCCAACAAGACCAGAACGCAAATCGATGTCCATGACGGCTTCGTCAGCGCTGGATTTAAGCGTTTGTCTAAATGCGGCACCTTTTTCATCCAATGTGGCATTCATTGAATTAATAACGTCACCAAGACCTTGCTCAATTGCGCGTTGGCCGATTGAAAGTGAATCGTTGATTTCTGAGTTACGTGCAGACAAAGCTTCGTTTAACTGTCGCGTGCGCTCATTAATTGTTTCATTTAGGCGTTCAGCAGTTGAATCAAGTGTGTTCACACGTGTTTCAAAGTCGGAAAGCAATTCTTTGCTTTGTAAGACAAATTGAGAGCTGATCATGTTTAACCGGCTGTCAATTTCACCAGAAATTTCATTTCCTGATGTACGAAGATTGCTCAGCAGATTTTCTGAATTTTGTTCAAATAGATTTTGAATAGAATGGGTAATATCCGTTGTGCGCTCCTGCAATGTGGCAGAATGGGTGTCCATCAATTGCGCAACGGTTTCGCCTGATAGGGCAATACGCATGGCGATTTCATCACCTGCTTGACCCAATTCATCTTTTAACTCGTCGCGAGCACCAACTATGGAAGTTCTTAAGCGTTCAGCGTATGAGATAATCGCGTCGCGTTCATTACTTAGATCAGTAACAAGACCTCGAACACGCATTTCGTTGTCAGTATAGCTTCGTTCTAGCGCATTTACTTCAGAGTGAACAAGTGTTTCAAGTTCTGATGCACGCGCAATTGTTCTCTCAATACCGTCATTCATGGCGTTAACTTCGCGTCGGATTGCTTGACCAACTGTTGTGATCTTGCCTGTGCCGCGTGTTTCTGGATCTGCGAGTTGGATTGCAACATGCGTCATAGCACGCGCTGCCAGTTTAAACTCGCGGGCCCGTGTCACCATGATGGCAAATGCAAAGAAGATAAATGTCGGAATAATAGCAACGAGAACAGCACCAATGAGGAGAGGGTCTGAAACAAAATCGTTGGCATTTGTTATGGCATTTATATTGTCTGTTAAAAGGTAGTAAGCCAGCGTGCCAATACCTGCAATCCAAATGAGTGAAATCAAGATTGCAAATGTATATGCAGAACCTGAAACTCTCTGATCAAGCGCTGCCAGCAATGGTGATGATTTTAAACCAGTATCATCATTGGCCGGATCAAAGTCGATCTGTGTCGCAGCTGCAGGAGCCCTAGTCGTCTCAGATGGCGCAGCATTCGTTTGATTGGGTGCGCTTGCTGCGTTATTTGGAGACGACGCTTTTTCTGATGTATCAGGCGACGTTGCCAATTCTCGTGCAGCGCTTGATACTTGTTGCTCCAGATCTTCAAATGACTT
>CAJQOR010000490.1 GCA_905479965.1 uncultured Rhizobiaceae group bacterium
ATCAGCGGCGGCAAAACGATACTGATTTGAAAATGCCATACCATTACCAATGAACACCAGACCCAGCGCAAGCAAGACAAAAAGCCCGTTGAGCAATGCCAATGTGGCAAGCGCGCAACCAAGCATTCCAAGACATGCGCCTGCTATAAAGCCTGTGCGCCTGCCAACTCGGCGCATTAAATACGCGGCCAAAAATGCACCTAAAGCCGTTCCGACATTAAAACCCATCACAGGCAAGGTTGCCCAGGATTTATCTTCGTCCAACAGATAATGCCCAGCTAATCCGCCTGTTGCGACTGCAACAGGTGCCATTGAACCGGTGAAAGCAACGGTCGCGCCTAAAACAGCAGCGTTATACTTGGCAAGCGCCAATTCATCTTTTGGCTGAGCCGGTGCGTTGGACATTTAAAACTGACTTTCAGATTGTTTTAGCCTTTACGCCATTGGCGTGCCAAGCGGTCAAGCACCGCGTTGACGAGTTTTGGCTCATCATCTTCTTGAAAAAACGCGCGCGCAATATCAACATATTCATTGATAATGACAGCTGTTGGAACATCTTTGCGATCATTAAGCTCAAATGCCCCTGCCCGCAGGATGGCACGTAATGTCGAATCAATTCGCGACAACGGCCAATCATCGGTAAGCACACCATGAATTTCAGGATCAAGCGTCAATTGTTGTGCAACAACACCCTTAACAACCATATTAAACCAATCTGGATCTGCATCTCGGTATTGATCGCCGTCCATTTCACTGCCCAAACGGTTACTTCTAAAATCAGCGATGACTTCGGTAACATGTTCACCAGACATATCTAACTGATACAAAGCCTGCACCGCGGCAAGTCGTGCAACTCCGCGTTTATTAGCTGGTTTAACCTCCGGGTTTTCACCCGTTTTTGAAAGCTTATCGCTCATATATCGTACTCGTTTTTATCTCTTATAGCGCTAAGCAGATAGCTGCGCCTTGATCTTGATCATTTTTAGTGCTGCGCGTGCTGCAAATCCGCCTTTATCCAGCTCTGATTTTTTAACCCGTGCCCAAGCTTGATCGGAATTTTCCACAGTCATAATACCATTGCCAAGAGCGATGGATTCACTGACTGAAAGCTGCGTTAAGCCACGCGCTGATTCATTACAGACGATATCAAAGTGATAGGTCTCACCGCGAATAACGATACCAAGCGCAACAAATCCATCATATAGCGTGCCACCAACATCCATACCATCAAGCGCCATTGCGATCGTTGCTGGAATTTCTAGCGCACCGTCAACTGAAATCACATCATATGTTGCGCTTGCATCTTTAAGTGCAGAAACCGCGCCATCTAAAATCGCGTCAGACATATCATCGTAAAATCTAGCTTCCACGATCAGCAAATGTGGTGTTTTTGACATGGTGTTGCTCCAAATACAGCGAATATGGCCAATATAGCTCTTAGGGATGGTAAAATATCAGAACCCGCTCAAATCATGGTTCTGAGCAAGTCGCAAGTAAATTCTCAAGTTTGGTGACTAAGCACCGTTTCTTTTCATCATATGCTCAACAAGTCGGGCCACATGGCGCGCCATTTGATCAATTTCGATATTGACCATATCACCAACTTGGCGCTGGCCCCATGTGGTAACCTCATGTGTATGCTTGATCAAAAGCACATCAAAGATGGGTCCATCCACCTCATTAATTGTCAATGATGTACCATCAAGGGTGACCGAACCTTTGGGTGCAATAAATATTGCCAGATCATCTGGTGCTTTAAAGCGAAAACGCACTGCATCACCTTCCATGATCTTCTCGATAATTTCAGCTTTGCCGTCAACATGACCAGACACCATGTGCCCACCCAACTCGTCTCCCATTTTAAGAGCACGTTCGAGATTAATTTGATCACCAACTTTTATTGTACCAATTGATGTTAATCGCAATGCCTCTTCCCAGGCTTCAACCACAAACCAGCGATCATTTGAACCTGCTTGGGGAAGTTCTGTTACAGTCAGGCAAGTTCCCGCACAGGCGATAGAAGCACCGATTTCAATCGATTTCGGATCATATTCGGTCTTAATTTTGATCTTTAAGCCAGATTTTAGCTGATCTAACTCCGAAATTTTGCCGATATCTGTGATAATGCCTGTGAACACCTGGTGCGATCCTAATTTATTTTCTCATACTCATACATGACATCTGGCCCAAATGTCAGCTTGTTTTTCAGCGTAAACCCTGGCAGCATATTATCAGGCGTGAAAGGCGTTTTCACTGTTGGGGCTCCTGATACGACATCCAAATCCTGATCAGATTGAAAAACAACAATTCGATCAACATAACCCGCATTTAGAAAACTTGAGGCAACTTTTGCGCCTCCTTCAACCAGTAGGGTCGAAACATCTGATGTTGCTAGGCGACTTAAAAGCTCTGAAAGCTGTTCATCACCATCTAAGGATGTGAACGACAATATCTCGACCCCAAGCTCTTCATACGCCTTAGTATTTGTCACATCGGAATTTGTCGCAATGATCAACTTGTGTTGTTCTGCGGTTTGAACAAGATTGGATGCAGGAGAGATCTTAAAGCTTCGGTCTATGATAACGCGAACAGGCGAGCGATGCTCAAGATTATTTAATCGACAAGTGAGCGTTGGGTTATCATTTTGCACTGTGCCTGCACCAACCAAAATGGCATCGTTTAATGCACGCAAAATTTGGACTTGCCCGTTTGAAATGTCACTTGTTATTTTGATCTGTTTGCCGCCACGTACACCGATCAATCCATCTTTCGTCATTGCTATTTTCAGCGTCACAAATGGGCGCTTATTGCGTTTGCGCATCAGATAACCAGCTAATCCATATTCAGCTTCTTGTGCTAAAACGTTGTGGACAACTTTTATACCTGCTGTGCGCAACTTTTCAAAACCCTGCCCTGAAACACGCTTATCTGGATCATTTGCGGCCACAATAACGCGGGCAACGCCTGCCCTTATCAAAGCATCCGCGCATGGTGAGGTTTTGCCGTAATGCGAGCAAGGCTCAAGCGTGACGTAAACGTGCGTGTCTTTTGCAGCATGTCCAGCTTCTTCTAGCGCCAAAACTTCAGCATGCGGCCTTCCACCAATCGCAGTAACCCCGCGACCAATGATGACAGGTTGACCATCGACATATTTAACCACAAAGGCGGCGACAGATGGATTTTCTGCCGTTAATCCTTCATGTTTGCGCGCCAAACGAATGGCAGCGCGCATGAATTTTTTATCGATACGTTCTTGATCAGAACGAACTTCTTCATTCTGAAGGTAGGATGGGGGAATATGCTCCCCGCTAGTTGTCATCACCAGCATCGCGCGCGATTTGCGCACTTAAAGTTTCAATGATTTTTTCAAAATCATTGGCAGCCGTGAAGTCTTGATAAACCGATGCATAACGCACAAAGCCCACATCATCGAGTGCTTTTAGCGCTTCAAGAGCAAGCAAACCAATTGCATCCGTTTCAATTTCAGTTTCACCTGAACTTTCTAGACGGCGGACAATACCTGAGACTGCCCGATCAATACGGTCACGATCCACGGGACGCTTTCTAAGCGCAATATCAAATGATTTTTGCAGTTTTTCACGATCAAACGGAACTTTACGCCCGGTTTTTTTCAGTACTTGCAAGTCTCGCAACTGGACACGTTCAAATGTGGTGAAACGACCACCACAATCTGGGCAAACACGGCGGCGACGGATGGCGGAACCATCTTCAGCGGGTCGAGAATCTTTCACCTGGCTGTCAAGAGACGAGCAATAAGGGCAACGCATTCACTAAGCTCCAATGCTTTGGTAAACTGGGAACTTGTCCGTTAGCGCAATCACTTTGGCTTTCACAGCCTCTTCAACAGCTGAATTACCCTCGTCTGAATTTGCTTCACTCAAACCATTGACCACTTCTAGGATCATTTCACCAACTTGGCGGAATTCTTCTGGGCCAAAACCGCGTGTTGTCGCAGCAGGTGTACCCAAACGAATACCAGATGTAACAAAT
>CAJQOR010000491.1 GCA_905479965.1 uncultured Rhizobiaceae group bacterium
AATTCTCCGCAAGATGCCCGCACATATGGTATCGAGACCATCTACCAAACGCTTGCATTGGCCAATCATTTAGATGCGCCAGCAAATCTATTTATGGGGCGAGAGCTTAAAACGCGTTTTGGAAATTTAGACGAGCCAACCATGTTGGCACAAGCAACTGAAGCACTTCGCCAACTAAATCCCAATTTTAAAAATTTACGAGATCCGCTAGCGCGCTTGTCTGGCGGTCAAAGACAAGTCATCGCGATCGCAAGAGCGGTTTATTTTCAAGCCAAAGTACTGATTATGGATGAGCCAACAGCTGCTCTTGGTCCTTCTGAAACAGCAATGGTTTCAGAACTGATTAAAAAGCTGAAAAGTGAAGGCATTGGTATCTTTTTAATCAGTCATGATATGCACGATGTTTTTGAACTTTGTGACCGTGTCATGGTTATGAATAAAGGAAAAAATGTTGGAGCATTCCGAATTAATGATGTTAATAAGGATGATATATTAAGTTTGATTATCAAAGGGACTTTACCTGATGGGTGGAGGCCGCGGGGGGAAGACAAGTGAGCGGTTATAACGGATTGACAGGTGTGGTTGTTGAACCCGGCAAATTTGTATTTGAAGAACGTGCTCGCATTGCTAAACCTGCTGAGGGTTGGGTGTTAATCGACATTTGTGCGGTTGGATTATGTGGCACTGACTATCATATTTTGGAAGGCAAACATCCTTATCTGCAATATCCACGTGTCATCGGTCATGAGCTAAGTGGCCGTGTGATAAAAGATGGCGAGGGATGGTCAAAAGGTGATCTGGTTGTTGTTAATCCTTATCTATCTTGTGGTAAGTGTCGCGCTTGTAAACGCGGCAAGCCAAATTGTTGCACAAATATTGAAGTTTTGGGTGTGCATCGTGACGGTGGTCTTACACCGCAATTGGCAGTGCCTTCACAAAATTTGATCTTAGCGGATGGATTAAGCCCGTTGCAGGCTGCAATGGTCGAGTTTTTAGCTATTGGTGCGCATGCAGTTCAACGATCTGAAATAGACAAAGATGATCATGTGCTGGTTACAGGTGTTGGTCCAATAGGTATCGGTGTGGCGTTATTTGCTCAGCTCAAAGGCGCCCGTGTTTCGTTGCTTGATTTAGACGCAAAGCGCCTTGAAATGGCAATGAGAGACTTTGATTTTGATCACGGCTATCAGAGTGTTGATACAGCGATTGCCGCAACTGGTGATGAAGGGTTTGATGCTGTCTTTGATGCAAGTGGCCATAAGGGGGCAATTGAAGCTGGATTTCCGGCGGTCGCCCATGGCGGGTCTTACGTCCTGGTGAGTGTTGTAAAAGATAGTATTACATTTAGTGATCCAGAATTTCACAAGCGAGAGATGCGTCTCATTGGAAGTCGCAATGCGCTCGCATCCGATTTCCAATGGGTTATGTCTGTTATCAAAAATAAGCAGATTAATACGGATGTGCTTTGTTCTTTAGTGATCGGTCGTAAAGAACTAGATGAACGATTTATCAATTTGGCATCTGACCGTGGCGATTTAATCAAAGTTATTGTTGAACTTTAAAACGAACACTTCTGCATGGTTTTATTATGATGGCGCTGGGCCCGTTGATTGGCCAATGGTCAATTCCACTTCAAGCAATTCGTTTGGCGGTTTCATCAATGGATCAGCTATCATCTGAATGAGGAGTTCGGCAAGATGTTTGCCAGCTTCTCTCACGGATGATTTTGTTGCTGTAAACATCGGCACGTCAGCGCTGTTATGGAAATAGGACAGTCGGTCATCATGTGTGACAATTGATATGTCTTGACCTACGGTCAATCCCGCTTCTTGAACTGCACGTCGCGCGCCCAATGCCACAATGATAGATGCCGTTAAAATAGCAGTTGGTGGATTATCTGTATTCAACAGTTCTGCGGTGCATTGATATCCATAGCTTTCTGTCATGTCGGATGAAAAAATTATGCTCGGGTCAATGTTAATGCCGTGCGCTTGAAGTGAGTTTTCGTAACCCTTACGGCGTCTATGGGCAAAGTCCATATGCTCGCGTCCATTAAGCAAAGCGATACGGCGATGTCCCAAATCATGCAGGAAATCTGTTGCTCGAACAAATGCAGATCTGTTGTTTACATCAAGCCATGCGTAGGGAAGGGTGCATTCGCTTGCCCTGCCGTGTACAATAAAAGGGATACCAAGTTTATTTAAAAATTCTATTCTTCCATCATTGACCGAGGGGCTTTGCACGACGACAGCATCAACCGTGCTTTGAGCTTTAAACTCACGATAGACCTGATATTCATCTTCCCCCGGCGGCACGATCGACAAGATCATTTTATAACCATTTTTGGAGTAAACTTCACCCACACCAGCAACAAAGTCTCCAAAAACTGGGTTCACCATTTCGTTTTGATTAGTTGTCGAAATGACGTGGCCAATCGTTAGGGCTTGACCAGTTGCCAAGCCTCTAGCTGCTTTGTTTGGTGCATAGTTATTTTGCTTTGCTGCTTCTTGAACGCGCTCGCGCGTGCGTTCGGACACTTCAGGAAACCCGTTCAACGCTCTGCTGACTGTCGTCTGGCTTAAATTAAGTAGTTCTGAAAGTTCCTTTAAATTCATGAGTTGACTTTACTAAAAGCGCTATCAAAATCAATGGAATTTTAGTAATATGCACATTTTACTTTCAAAGTAAGAATCGCGCAAATAATTTTATCCTTCGATAAGCCTATGAAATTATTAGATAAAATATCTTACTTGACAGGTCTGTTATGAAAATTGCTATAATGAATTTTCCAAAGCGCTTTGGAAATATTTTAAATATGTGTCGTTTTAGAGATTGGCGATGCGTAAACCGGGAGAAGATCTTATGAAACAGATGATGAAACAATTTTTGTTGGCTGGCGCTGCCTCTATGGCATTGGGCGCAACCGCTCAAGCTGAGCAGCTAACAGTCTTTGGTCCATGGCTTGGACCAGACCAAGAGAAGATTGAAAAAGTACTAGGCGATTTCGCGTCAAAATCAGGGCACGATGTTCGCTATGTTGGTTCTGATAGCTTTGAGCAACAAATTATGATTGATGCAGAAGCTGGTTCTGCGCCAAATGTTGCAGTATTCCCGCAGCCTGGTCTTGCTTCTGATATGGCAAAACGTGGTTTTTTAACACCACTTAAAGATGGTACAGCTGGTTGGGTTAATAAAAACTATGCTGCTGGATCTTCATGGGTGGACCTTGGAACTTACCAAGACCAAAACGGCGCTGACAACCTTTATGGTTTCTTCTACAAAGTGGATGTAAAATCACTTGTTTGGTACAGCCCAGAGAACTTTGAGGATGCTGGCTACGACATTCCATCTACTATGGAAGAGCTAAAAGCGCTTACAGATCAAATTGTCGCTGATGGAGGTACACCATGGTGTATTGGTCTGGGTTCAGGTGGTGCAACTGGTTGGCCTGCAACTGACTGGGTAGAAGATATGATGCTACGCACACAGTCACCTGCAATGTACGACAAATGGGTTTCAAACTTAAGCTCGTTTGAAAC
>CAJQOR010000492.1 GCA_905479965.1 uncultured Rhizobiaceae group bacterium
CCGAAATAACTGTATAGCCAGCTTCAACAATGTTTGCTGCAAGATTTGCTGCAAATTTACTCCCGGTGATGGATGCATTTCTTGAGCCGACAATTCCGACAGATGGCGGGTTGGTCAGTTCTATATTGCCTTTAACGGTGATAAGAGGTGGTGCGCCTTCTATTTGGCGCAGTGCTCGTGGATATTCAGGCTCACCTATGCCAATCAGCTTGGCGCCAAATTTATCCATTTTTTCAATTTCTAATTCAATTTCTGAAATTGTTGCGATACGGATTTTGCGACGTGATCCACCACGTTGAGACAGTTCAGGCAACATATCGATTGCAGTTTCCGCTGAACCGCAATTGTTGATCAACTCGCGAAACGTTGCGGGACCGACATTGTCACTTCTGATTAATCGCAGCCACGATAGTTTTTGTCGCTCAGTTAGTTTTATCCCGCGCGACGGCTGATTAATCATTTCTTCTTGCTGCCTATCCTGTTTTCAGTGCCCGCGCGTAATCTGCTGATATTTTCATGATGTTTTAATATGGCAATGAGGGACATGATCGCAAAGAGAATTGCGATATTTATAGATCCCAAAACATAAAGTGCTATCGGCACGACTATAAGTGCACTTAACGCTGCGAGTGATGAATATCTAAAAATAAAGGCCACGGATAACCAAACGATAGCAAATACCAACACGACGATAGGTGCTAGGCCCAATAAAACGCCAATATATGTTGCGACACCTTTGCCGCCCTTAAATTTAAGCCAAATCGGAAATAAATGACCCAAAAATGAAAAAAGTCCTGCCAACATCGCAGCTGCAAGACCAAAATTATGCGCAACGATGACGGCGATGGTTCCCTTTAATAGATCCGCAATGAGGACACCTGCGGCAACTTTCTTGCTGCCCGTGCGCAGAACATTTGTTGCACCAATATTACCAGAGCCGATATTTCGCACATCTCCAAGGCCTGCAAATTTGGTGATGATCAATCCAAAAGGGATAGAGCCGAGCAGATAGCCGAAGAGGGAAGCAATAATTAGGATATGAAGCGCTGTTTGCGATGTAAAAATATCAGTCATATTAACAATCAATCAGTTTAAATGCACATATACACCTCTTAATAGTTGTATATCGTGATTATTGGTCGGAGTAAATAGTCTGTCCACTTATGATAGTTGCAAGCACTTTTCCGGTAAAGCGCGCATCTTCAAAAGCACTGTTTTTGGACTTTGATACAATTTCATCTTTGTAATGTACCCAAGGCATTTCAAGATCAAACAGTGTTATATCTGCAGATACTCCAACGCGAAGTGACCCTGCATCTAAACCATAAAGTTCGGCAGGTTTGGTGGATAATACTTCGACTAATCGAGATAAGCTGACTTGATCTGAATGGTGCAGCCGTAATGCAGCAGCAAACATTGTTTCTAATCCGATTGCACCTTCAGCCGCATGTGGGAAAGGTAGGCGTTTTGTATCAACATCCTGAGGGTCATGGGACGAGCAAATCACATCAATTGTTCCATCCGCTATAGCCTCGACCATTGCTAATCGCTCTTCTTCGCTCCGTAATGGTGGCGATAATTTGAAGAATGTGCGGTATTTACCAATATCAACTTCGTTCAATGTGAGGTTATTAATAGAAATGCCTGCGCTTACATTGAGGTTTTTGTCTTTCGCGCGACGAATTACTTTTGATGATTGCGGTACGGATATTTTGGCAGCATGATAATTTGCACCCGTTAATTCCGCTAAACGTACATCTCGCTCAAGCGGAATAATCTCGGCTTCTTTTGGAATACCTGAAAACCCGAGCCAACTTGCGAGTAGGCCCTCATTCATCATGCCGCCGCTGGCTAAATCTGCGTCTTGTGTTTCGCATGCGATCAATGCGCCGAAATCACGAGCATATGTCATAGCTCTTCGAATGACCGCAGCATTGCGCAAAGTTTTGCGACCGTCTGTTATACACGCCGCACCAGCCTCCATCATCAAGCCAAACTCGGTCATTTCTTTACCGTTGAGCCCTTTGGTCATCGCAGATGCAGGATGGACATGAATATCTGTCGTATCACGCGCTGTGCGCTGAATGTATTGTAATAGCGCGACATCATCGATTACAGGATTTGTATCGGGCATCGTGACAATTGAGGTAATGCCACCTTTTGCAGCAGCTTTACCTGCAGATGCGATTGTTTCGCGGTATTCGCTGCCTGGTTCACCGATGAATACACGCGTGTCAACGAGGCCCGGAACAGCAATTTGTCCGTGGCAATTGATAACCTCTGCGCCTTCGGGTGCGCCTTGATTGCGCGCATTTGTGCCAATCGCAGCGATTTTGCCATTCTCTATGACAATTGAACCTGTTTCATCCATCTTCTGCGATGGATCGATTATTCTTACGTTTTCTAAAATGCGCGTGGTCATACTAGTTTCTCCCACTCGCCAGCATAAGGGTTTCCATCACGGCCATTCGCACGGCCACCCCCATTTCAACTTGTTGTTCAATCACGCTTTGTGGACCATCGGCAATTTCAGAAGCTATTTCTACGCCTCTGTTCATTGGGCCGGGGTGCATGACAAGCGCATCATCTTTTGCGTAGGATAGTTTTTCTGCGTCTAGTCCAAAGAAGCGGAAATATTCGCGAACAGATGGCACAAATGCGCCTTCCATACGTTCCCGCTGTAAACGCAACATCATCACAACGTCGGCGTCTTTTAAACCTTCTTTCATGGAGCTGAAGACTTCGGCGCCCATTTGTTCAATTCCAGTTGGGAGCAACGTTCGTGGTGCGATGACGCGCACGCGAGCACCCAGCGCATTGAGGAGCAAAATGTTTGAGCGCGCAACGCGTGAATGCAAGACATCGCCACAAATCGCAACAGTTAGACGGCCAACAGTGCCTTTCATTCGGCGTATTGTCAGTGCATCCAAAAGTGCTTGCGTTGGGTGCTCATGCGCACCATCTCCTGCATTGATGACCGCGCAGCCCACTTTTTGAGCTAATAAAGCGACAGCGCCCGCGGATGAATGGCGCACCACCAACATATCAGGGTGCATGGCATTCAGCGTCATGGCTGTATCAACAAGTGTTTCACCCTTTTTAACGGATGAATTACCAACCGACATATTCATCACATCCGCGCCCAGTCTTTTTCCCGCGAGTTCAAACGATGCTTGCGTTCGCGTAGATGCCTCAAAAAACAGATTGATTTGTGTCAGACCACGAAGCGTAGACGTTTTCTTTTCACGTTGGAGTGAAAGTTTGACAGCTTCTTCAGCTTTGTCCAACAAATAGAAAATGTCTGGCTCCGACAAGCCTTTGATACCAAGTAGGTGACGGTGCGGAAAAGACATGATTGCACTCTCTATATCGTAGAATTTTGCATTCTATAGAAAGCTTTCGGTGAAAGGGCAACTCAAATGGGGTGACATTTGTGCGCTGTCCCCATACAAATTGTAGGAATATTTTGATTCCAGAAAGTCAAATTCTATGGCGCAAGCTAAAATTGATCCGTTGACGCTAAACGTCAACACGTTCCAAGCCGATCCTTTGTTACGCGATATATCCGGGCAAATGCCACGCGCTGCGCAAGCACAATTTTCGCTGTTGGGACAATTTGCTGGATCACATGAAGCGGATGAACTTGCGCGATTGGCCAATCACATCAAACCGCAATTGCGGACGAGCGATACATTCGGTGATCAGCTCAATCATGTGGAATATCATCCTGCCTGGCATGCATTGCAACGAAAAGCAGTGAGCTATGGTTTACATGCTTCTGTTTGGGATGATGCGCAACGCAAAACAGCTGGATATGGCCATCAAATGAGGACGATGAGCCTTTATTTGTCCGCAGGACTTGAAGCTGGGCATCTGACCCAAGCAACAACAACACATGCGTCATTAGCGTTGATCTTATCAAATCCTGCATTACAGCGTGATTGGTCTGCTAAATTACTGTCGCGCATGTATGATAGCACTGATATTGCGCCTGCGAAAAAGACAGGCCTGTTAGTTGGATGGGCCGTAAGTGAGCGCAAAAGTGGTGGATCTATTGAACAGATCGATGCGCGTGCACAGCGGGTGAGTGAAGGGCTTTATCGAATTTTTGGTGAAAAGTGGCATGTGTCAGCGCCCATGAGCGACGCATTTATTGTGCTAGCGCAAACAGATGCGGGTGTGAGTTGTTTTTTGGTGCCGCGTCTTTTGCAGGATAGTTCGCAAAATAACATCGAAATTTTGAGATTACGCGAACAGGTTGGCTACCATTCTAATCCGCAAGCGGAGATGAAGTTTAATAATGCGTTCGGATTTTTGCTTGGTAGTGAGGGTGATGGAATGCGCACCATCTTAGATGCCATAACGCTGATCCGGCATGATATTGCGGTGATTTCTGCAGGTTTGATGCGTTCAAGCCTTGCAAAAGCTGTGCATTACTGGCGCCAAAAACCCTATCACTCGTCCGATGATTTAGCGCCGCGTGTCCTTGCTGATATGGCGCTTGATGTTGCCGGTGCAACAGCTCTTATGATGCGGGTTGCAAAATCTTATGACAAAGCTGCGACGTCGCCCGAAGATGCAGCTTATGCACGCTTGATGACACCAGTTGCGAAATATTGGGTTTGTAAAACCTCACCCATGCTTATTTCAGAAACCATGGAAAGTGTTGGATCCGCAGCTTTTGCTTCTGGTTCCAGTTTAGGGCGTAATCATAGAGATGCCATTACCAATCTTATTTATGAGACAGGTAGTGACCTGATGACCAAGGATGTGTTGCGGGTCTTAAAGCATGGCCGGGATTTATTTGACGCTGTTGTTTTTGATGTGACCTCTGATCTGGGATCAGTCAGCGATCGAACACAGCAAGTTCTCAAAGCCTGTATGCTTGTGTGCGAAAACGATGCGGGTATGTCACGCATGTTGACCGAGCAGTTAGCGTTGTCTGGTGCTGCATCTGAATTAAAACGTATAGGGGCAGGGCCCATTGCAGAAGCCTTTGTCGAAACACGATTGGGCGGTGCATGGCGATCAAGCTATGGCATGCTCGATGGCCGCTTTGATGCACATCGCATTCTTGATCTTTTATATCCTGTCAATCGCTAGATCTAACCTAGAACGAAGAATATAGTTTTTCGAGTGTCAGCAATACAAGCGGAATTGTGAAGAACGATGCGACCACCTGTAGCGATGCAATGGATGCATAAAGCGGCGCATCACCCCCCATTTTCTGGGCTAAAACATATCCATTGTTTGCTGTTGGCACCGCGCAGGCAATTGTAAACAAGGTGAGTTCTGTCAGGGAGAAATCAAAATAAGTACCGACGAAAAAAGCAACTGTAGGCAACACTAACAGTTTGACGCAGACAGCGAAAATCGTGATGCGATTTGGGTGGGTTAACATGTAAATGCTGAGCCCCGCACCGATCATCAAAAGTCCCATGCCCAATGCTGCACGGGCGATAAAATCTATGGATTGTTCAATGGGGCCATAAAGTCTAATCCCCAGCGCTTGGAATATGATGGCGACAAGCGCTGCGACAATGATTGGGTTGGTGAACATCTTTTGGATAAATGAAGCAATTGAATGTTTGGTATCATCAAAAGCGACCATGACTGCAACATTGATAAAATTGATCGGTAAAATAATGACCAACATAATCACCGCTACAAAGGTCAAGCCTTCATTTCCAAACATCTTTTCTGCAATCGCAAGCGCCATGAAACCATGCCAACGCGTTGTTGTTTGAAAGACTGACGTAAATTGTGGTTTGCTTACTTTTTTACCCTTAAAATATGGCCATAGAAGAAGAACGAAAATTGGTATCGACCCGAAAGCCAACACGCTTGCAAGCATGATTTTACCTACCGGAAGCGTATCAAAATCTGCTGTGACAATTGAATGAAATATCAAGCCGGGAAATAAGACGTAAA
>CAJQOR010000493.1 GCA_905479965.1 uncultured Rhizobiaceae group bacterium
AGGAACTGCTATCTGAGCAGGAAGATGGTCGCCCTCTTCCAGGCATCGAATGGCAACTTGATGTGGATCGTGTCCAAGCGGGCCGTTACCAAACATCTATTTCAGAAGTTGGCGCAATGGTTCAATTGGTCACCAATGGTGTGATGATTGGCAAATACCGTCCAGATAATTCTGAGGATGAAGTTGAAATTAGGGTTCGCTTGCCTGAAGGGCAAAGAACACTTGATGAATTTGATCAAATCCGTCTGAATACACCAAATGGTCAAATCCCGATTTCAAACTTTGTTACGCGTGAACCAGTTGAAAAAGTATCTTCAATTGTTCGTCGTGATGGTCTTTATGCAATGGATATCAAAGCCAGCGTTGCCAAAGGTGCTCAATTCCAAGGGCGCGATGCAACGCCTGATGATGCTGTTGGCGTTATTCAAGAATGGCTTGATACGCAAGAATGGCCTTCAAACATCTTCTTGAAGTTCCGTGGTGCAGATGAAGAACAAAAAGAATCAGAGGCATTCCTAGGCAATGCAGCCATTGGTGCTCTGTTCATGATGTTCATCATTCTTCTGACGCAATTCAACTCGTTCTACCAAACCATCATCACGCTATCGACGGTCATCTTGGCGGTGTCTGGAGTGCTGATCGGAATGGTTCTCACGGGTCAGAAATTCTCCATCATTATGACAGGTACGGGCGTGATTGCGCTTGCCGGTATCGTGGTAAACAATGCCATTGTTCTGATCGATACCTATAATCGCATGCGAGAAGATGGGGTAACCGACATCCGCCAAGCCGTTATTAAAACTGCAGCGCAGCGTTTGCGTCCGATCTTGCTCACCACGGGGACAACCATTTTGGGTCTGATCCCAATGGCTCTTCAGATCAACTTTAACTTCTTCACTCAAACAACATCAGTTGGCGGCATTACATCAATCTGGTGGGTGCAGCTTTCAACAGCAATCATTTCTGGCTTGGCATATTCAACTGTGTTGACTTTGATCATGATCCCTACCCTGCTTGCTCTGCCTCACAATGCATCTCGTATTTTTGTTGGTCGCAAAAAGAAGAAACAAGAGCTTGCCGAAAAGGTTATCACTGCTGAGCAAACTAAAGTTGAGCCTGCAAAGGTAGAAACGGAAGTAGAACCAGAGAAGGCTGAGCCTGAAAAAGTCGAAGAAATAGCAGCAGAGGCGAAACCTAAAGTCAAAAGACCTCGCAAGAAGAAGGTTGCTGCGGAAGTTGCGAATGAAAATATTGACACGCCTCATTCAGAAGCAGCGGAATAAAGAAGTGAAAGCGTAACGCCTGAACCCCTTAGGCTTTGCGACAAAAGACCCGTCACTTCAAAGAAGGGCAACCTGGTTTCACTGGGTTGCCCTTACTTTTTGCCTTAAGCAAACTCATAAATAACGAATGTTCAATAAGCCTACAAAACAGACCTTGCAGAAAAAACCATCGAACCAAAAAAAGAGCAATGCGGTTTTACCCGATTGCCCTTACTTATTGCCTAAAGCAAAATTCTTAAGTTCTACGCAATTGTCTACTTTTTCGTCTTCTTGTTCAACGAGATATTATCATCAATTGGTGCTGAACGAGACCCGTATCTTTTAGACCAAAGATAAGCGCCAATTGGTAAGGACACCAAGTAGCAGATAGATGTAAATGCCATTGTTTGCCATGTGAATGACACAAGCAGCCATACATATAAAACAACGATTAGAATAAGCGGCAAGAACCAATCTCTTCTAACCCCCTGCCCGATCTCTTTGCCAGAGATCACAGGAACACGACTTATGAGTAAGAACGCAATGACCATCGCATATATCGTTGAAATGACTGCGTATGACATGCTTCCTTCAAGGCCTAAAAACCCAAGATAAACAGGCAGCAAGACCAACAATGCACCTAATGGCGCTGGAACCCCCAAGAAGAACGCATCTTCCCAGGATTGGCGTTCTTGGCGCTCTAACATAACGTTAAAACGCGCAAGACGTAATGCGTTTGCAATCGCATATAAAAGTGCTGCAACCCAACCGATAGATGGCGCCATATGAAGAATATAGGCATGCAAAACAAGTGCAGGTGCAACACCAAAATTGATCACGTCTGCAAGAGAATCAAGTTGAGCACCAAAATTGGTTTGCGCTTTCAATAACCGCGCAACTCTACCATCAATTCCATCAAGAAAAGCAGCGATTAAAACCATGATAACCGCAAGCTCAAACTTGCCTTCATAGGCAAGTCGAATACCGGTAAGTCCGGCACATACTGCCAATACAGTGATTACATTTGGGATTAAAAGTCGGCGCGGTATCTCACGAAAACGCGGCCCGCGATCTGAATCATCTGCCCCTGAATGATTATCCATTTTGTTCCCCATTAATCTCTGCGACTAACAACTGGTCCCATCTCGGAACCAAATTCGGCAAGCACAGTCTCACCAGCTATAGCAGTTTGACCTAAAGTTACCAATGGGCGTGCATGGGCAGGTAGAAATACATCTAACCGTGATCCGAATCGAATAAGCCCAAAACGTTCACCAACGTCAAGATGGTCTGCAGATTTTGACCAACACACAATGCGGCGCGCGACAAGACCAGCAATTTGCACAACGCCAATATCACCATGCTCAGTTTCAATCACCAAACCATTGCGCTCGTTATCTGTGCTGGCTTTATCCAATTCTGCATTTAAAAAATCACCTTTTTGGTAGTTGATCAGCTTGATCTTACCTTCCATCGGTGCGCGATTAACATGACAGTTAAACACATTCATAAAGACCGAAATGCGCCACATTTCTTCATCGCCCAAATCCAATTCAGATGGTGGTACCATCTTTATAATCGAAGACACACGTCCATCAGCTGGACTAATGGTCCAGTTTTTTTCTAATGGCGTTAGTCGTTCAGGGTCACGGAAGAAATATGCGCACCATGCGGTTAAAAGCAAACCAATCCAAAATAGCGGATCAAATAACCAACCCAAAATAACGGATGCCACAAAGAATATTGCGATAAACTTGTAGCCTTCCGGGTGGATAGGAACAATTGTGTTTCTAATGCTGCTTGCGATGCTCATTTTAAGCCCTATTGATTGTTTTTTCACTTAGCTAACTGCAAAATGATATATATGCAATCTAGAACAACAATTTGAGTGCAAGAACCAGAATTATTCGGCTGTTGGTGCGGTTTTATTCCGTTTTATGATGCCAAGATCATCGCTTTCATGAACGCGTTTGAGGTGTTCTTCGGCTTCGGTAGCTTCACGTTGACGATCCCACATAGATGCATAAAGACCTTTTTGATCCAATAAATCCAAATGCGTACCCTTTTCAGCAATAACACCATCTTTCAATACGATGATCTCATCCGCGTTAATCACGGTCGATAATCTATGTGCAATCACGAGCGTGGTTCTATCCTTGGAAACAAAATCAAGCGATGCCTGAATTTCTTGCTCAGTTGCCGTATCAAGTGCGGAAGTTGCTTCATCAAGGATTAAAATTGGTGGTGCTTTTAGGATTGTCCGTGCAATCGCTACACGCTGTTTTTCACCACCGGAAAGCTTAAGACCGCGCTCACCCACCATTGCTTCAAAACCTTCTGGTAGTGATTTGATGAAATCTCCAATTTGAGCCATTTCAGCTGCTTCGTGCACTTCGGATTCAGATGCAGAAGTCCGACCGTATCGAATGTTGTAAGCAATAGTATCATTAAACAGCACCGTATCTTGTGGCACCATCCCAATCACCGACCGCAAGCTACGTTGTTTCACATCCCGTACATTCTGGTCATCAATTGTGATTTGTCCTGATTGCACATCATAAAAACGGAATAACAACCGTGATAATGTAGATTTACCAGCACCCGATGGCCCCACAATCGCGACAGTTTTACCCGCCGGCACATCAAAAGATATACCCTTTAAGATTGGCCGATTTTCATCATAGGCAAAGTAAACATCGTCAAATTTAATCGATCCGTCTGTTACATCCAGATCTTTTGCATCAGGGCTATCTTCAATTTCAGCGTCGATCTCTAAAAGATCAAACATTTGTTCAAGATCTGTTAGACCTTGTCTGATCTCACGATACACAAAACCGATGAAATTGAGCGGGATAGAAAGCTGCATCAACATTGCATTGATATAGATAAACTCACCAAGCGTTTGATCACCGCGCTGAACCGCAAGCGCAGACATCACCATCATAATGGTCATACCAACGCCAAAAATTGCACCCTGACCGAAGTTCAACCATCCAAGCGACGTCCAAACCTGTGTTGCAGACTTCTCATAACTTTCCATCGACTTATCAAATCGTTTGGCTTCCATCTCTTCATTGCCAAAATATTTCACAGTTTCAAAATTTAGCAGCGAATCGATCGCTTTTGTATTTGCTTCTGTGTCGGAATTGTTCATGTCCCGCCTGATTTGAATACGCCAATCACTCGCCCAGATCGTAAACCAGATGTACATCCAAACTGTTACAGCTGTGACGGCAAGATACGATATGCCAAATTTGAACAGGAAGATCAGCGCAACAAGACCAAACTCAAGCAAGGTCGGCGCCATGTTCAAAATGGTAAATCTGACGATGGTTTCAATGCCTTTGGTTCCACGCTCAATGATACGAGACAACCCACCTGTGCGACGCTCTAAGTGAAAGCGCAGCGAAAGCTTGTGCATATGAACAAAGGTTTTAAACGCAAGCTGTCGAACGGCATGTTGCCCAACTTTCGCAAACAATGCATCGCGAAGTTGATTAAAACCCCATTGCAGCAATCGCGCTGAGTTATAGGCAATGACCAACATGACAGGCGCTAACAGAAATACCGGTATCGAATTTGATTCCAGCGTGCCCGTAAGCGAATCTGTCGCCCATTCTAAAATGCTCGGTACAATCACCAAAATGACCTTTGACAAGATCAAAAAACCAAGCGCTATAATCACGCGCCTCTTTAAATCTGGTCTGTCTGAAGGCCACATGTAAGGCCATAAATTTTTCAATGACTGATAGGGATTACCATCATCAGCAGAAACTGTTTTTTTATTCATAAATATTCTTTATCCAAAATTTAAACGCAAAAAACCGCGCAGCTGTTAGCAATCGCAGTCTTTGCAACAGGCCTTAAACATATGATCAAGCTCTTTGGAAAGTTGCGAGAACTCTTCCCGATTTATCTCATACCAAGACGCTTGTTTTTCCGTTCTATAGAAGACCAGGTTTGCTTTTAATAATGTTTTCAGATGTTGAGAAACTGTTGATTGCGCTAAGTCCGTCATAGTGACTAAATGCTTGACACAGCAGGCATTTTCATTGGCCAATTGTCGTACGATTTTAAGTCGCGCAGGATGTGCAAGAGCTGCAAGCTTGACCGCTTGCGTTTCAATATCTTCTATCATTACATACCTTTCATCGTATATCGACGATATACGATGAAGCTAATATGGTCAATGTTTGAAACGTAAATTTTATTCAAGACCCAAACGTTGTCTGTGTAATTGCTCAGCGTTTTCTAAAGCTTCTTCAGGAACTTCAAAAATCTGACCTGGCGCAATTCTATCAGGGTTATCAATCTGCTGTTGGTTTGCCAGATAGATTGTTGTGTATCTCACACCTGCACCATATGTCCGGCGCGCAATTTGCCACAATGTATCACCACGACGAATAATAACAGATTGGCTGCTTGCTGGTTGAAGCTCATCTTGGACAATCGTCTTGGGTTCCGTTGTTTGGTTATCATTTGAAGCGGTAACGCTAGCTTCTTCTTCACTCGAGGCAGTTTCACCAGCTGATTCTGGCGCAGTTTCTGTTTCTGTTGCTGTATCAGAGGAAGATGTAGACGTATTTTCATTCGCCATTGTCTCTTCAGATTTAACCATCTCTTCTTCTTTGGTCATCGTCGCAGACGCTTCATTTGAAGCAATTTCAGACGTTGTAGTTTGCGTCTCAGTCGCCGCAGCAGAAGCAGTTTCAGTTTCCGCAGCTTTAGGCTCTTCCTTCACCATGGCTGTTTCTGTCTCGGTGCTTTCAACAGGCTTGTCGATGGAACTCGTATCATCATTGGAAGCAACCGCGGCAAGCGCCTGCCCATCTGGACGGTTAAATGGAACAATAGCGCGCAGGATCACCTGATTTGTCTGTTTGTCTTCAAGCGCAGCTGTGATCTTGTGCTGACCAACTTCAAGATCCTTGGTGGCTTCAATAATAAATCGGCCATTGCTTTCCACATTTGCGATACCAACTTCTTCACCATCTGCGAAAACCCGCACTTGGTAACCTGCAGTACCTGAACCTGCGACAAACAGTTTATCACCTTCAACTTCAACCGCTTCAATGCGAACGGTTTCTGAAGGCGCTTTTGGTTTTTCAATTACAGGCTTTTCAACAACAGGCTCTTCAGCCTTCGTTTCCATTTTTTCCTCAACAGGCTGATCTTGCTTTTCTGCGGCAACCGATGGTGTATCTGTGCTCTCATTGGCATCAGATGCGAGCGCTGCAACAGTATTTTCAGTTTCTTCAACAGCTTTTTCGACAATAGTATCAACGGCAGCTTTAGCTGTCTCGACAGCATCATCTGTTTTTTCCATCACCTTTTCAGCAGTCTCAGCTGCCTCATCTGTCGCTTTATCCATTACCTTTTCAGCAGTCTCAGCCACACTTTTGGTAGCTTTCTCCATCACATTGGCAACCGCATCTTTAGCATCAGCAACCATAGTTTCTGTGCCAGTAGCTTCTGTGCCAGTAGTTTCTGTGCCAGTAACTTCTGTATCAGTAACTTCTGTGCCAGTAGCTTCTATATTTGCAGCAGAAGATGTTTCTTCGTTCGCGTCATTAACAGCAACTTCAACACTTTTCTCTTCTGTTGCAGTTTCTGAAGTCGTTTCCGTAGCCGTATCACCAGCTTCTTCCGCGCTGACTTCATTTTCCGCAACTTGCGTTGTCGGAACTGTTGGCTTTTCGCTTGTACCTTCTGCTGTCATCGTAGCGCTGTTTGAACCAGATGCGCTCGCAGCCTCATTTGGCGCAACTTCTGGCTGGGTGATAATGCGGCTCGCCTCACCTGGCTTTTGCACCATCGCCAACAATTGACCGCTTTCATCCTCTGGGACTGATACAATCGCAGTTTCTTCAGATGTTACAGACAATCCGTTTTCATCTTCAACCTTAAGCGACAATTGATAATCACCTGAGTTCAAGGCTTCATCGAATATGACTACAAAATCACCGGACGCCCCAACTTCGGCTTCCGCGATCATTTCATCGCCGTTCATTATTTTGAGCGATGTATTAGGTTGGCCGCGGCCAGCAATAACTGTCGAGCCATCAGGTTCAACACGCAACAAATCAAATGCCGGCATAACCCAATCCGCAGTTGGAGACGTGGGCTCGCTTGTGACTTGCTCTTGTTCGGTAGTCGTTGCAACCTCATCGGTCTGAGTTTGCGTTGACGCAGCATCTGTTGCGGTGGATGCACTTTCATCTTTCACAGCTTGGTCGGTTGTTGCCGGAGCACTCACCTCAACAGGTGTTTCTTGTGACTTACGGTTTTCTAAAACCACATAAGTCCCGATCCCACCGACAACGAGGACACCTGACAGTGCTATCAATATTGCTTTTAAATTTAGCATTAAATTCTCCAACCAGCGCAAGCCGCGCGCAAACTCTTTTAACCATAATTAACCATTTTATTCAAAGGACACAAGCATTGATAATCAAAGCATAATTAGCGAGAATTATAAGCGCTTCTTGACGTTCAATTCTCAGTCCTATTCAATAAAATTTATGACAAATTCTAATCAATCGATTCGATCCGTTTGCGTGTATTGTGGCTCTCAAACTGGTGCGGAGCCTGCGTTTAAATCTGCAGCAGAAACACTAGGTAAAGCCATTGCAAAAAATGGGTTAAAACTCATCTATGGCGGTGGCACTCACGGCATCATGGGCGCAGTTGCGGATGCTGCCTTAGAAGCTGGCGGCCATGTAACAGGCATAATTCCA
>CAJQOR010000494.1 GCA_905479965.1 uncultured Rhizobiaceae group bacterium
ACAATCCGACAACCCGCCAACCAAATGGTGGATGAGACCGTTAAAACGCTGATGAAGCGTATTCGTGGTGAAGATATCACACCTCATAAGATCGAAATTGAAAGCCCCTTGATGATCCGTTCTTCTGCGAGAGTTCCTCAAGGTTGGGTGAACGAATAAGTTTAGGAAAATTTTATGCAAGGCTTTAACAACCATTGGAAAGATTTTCCAGATTACATTATCGGCATCACAAAAGAGATATGGGAAGACCGAGGTATTGGCACGCTTAATCACTATTATTCAGAAGATATTCCAGTGCGATCCCCAATGGGTGTATCTGTCGGCAATCAACCTGTTATGGCCGCAACGATGGCAACGCTTCATGAGTTCCCGGATCGCACGCTTTATGGTGAAGATGTCATCTGGAGCGGTACACCTGAAACAGCAATGCTATCTTCGCATCGTATTATATCAACCGCAACACATAGCGGCGATGGTGTGTTTGGAAAAGCAACAGGTAAAAAACTGACCTATCGCATTATCGCTGATTGCGCCGCAAAAGATAACACGATCTTCGATGAATGGTTGATCCGCGATTATGGCGGCATCGTCCGTCAATTGGGCCACAGTCCACGCAAGTTTACCAAGAAATTGATCAAAGCTGAAGGTGGTCCTGACAATTGCGCCAAACCATTTACCCCAGCCGTAGATGTTCAGGGCGAATATAAATCTAACGGCAATGACAATGAATGGGGCGCAAAATACGCGTCCACATTATCAAAAATGATGGCCAACGAATTTGACATCATTACCGATCATTATGACCGCGCTGTTCTAACTGAATATGCCGGGTCACAATCAGGTATATCGCATGGTTCGGTGTGCGATTTCTGGATGGGTCTTCGCGCATCATTTCCAAACGCTGAATTTAAAATCCATCACCAAATTGGTCTTGATGGCGACATATTACCACCGCGTGCGGCTATTCGTTGGTCGCTTGATGGCAAGCATGACGGTTGGGGAACATTTGGCAAACCAACAGGTGCTGATGTGCATGTAATGGGCATGTGCCACGCAGAATATGGCCCTTTTGGCAAAAACGGCCCAACTATCAGGCGCGAATATGCACTTTATGACGAAGTTGCCATTTGGAAACAAATTTTAATGCAAAGTAATTGATGAGTATGGAGACGCAAATGACACCTGAAGAGATGGAACAACGTATCGTTCGTTATGGTGAGCTGAAACCATGCAAAACAGCCTTTATTGACGCGCATACCCCAGGATCTGATCAGAAAGAAAACTTCACCATTATTGGTGGCGGAGTTTCTGAAAGCCCAGACCAACATGTGCACATCAAAGAGACCCCAGGCTTTAATATCGGGGCGGCTGGTCAGCCTCCTAAATGCCGCAACTCACTTCATACGCATACAACAGCTGAAGTATTTTTTGTTTTGAAAGGACGCTGGCGTTTCTTTTGGGGCCGTTGGGGCAATGCGGGTGAAGTTGTGTTAGAGGAAGGTGATATCTTCAATATTCCAACAGGCATTTTCCGTGGTTTTGAAAACATCGGAACGGACTACGGAATGATCATGGCTGTACTTGGTGGTGATGACGCAGGTGGCGGTGTTGATTGGGCACCACAGGTGATTGAAGATGCATCCGGCCATGGGCTAATTTTGGGTGATAACGGCAAATTATATGACACTAAACAGGACCAGGCCCTGCCAGATGATGTCAAACCAATGCCGCTCATGACCGAAGAAGAACTTGCGAAAATTCCCGAACCGACAACGCAAGAAGTCGTGCCAAAATTTGTCGCCCGTTATTGGGATTTGATGGCTTTATCAGACAAACAACCTGTTAAAGTTATTGGTGATGGCGCTGTCTTACAAGACAAGCCAGGTTTTGATGTTGAACTTTTATCTCGCAATTCAATCAGCACAGATCCTTACATATTTGAAAGTCACGAAATCCTGATGGTTATGCGCGGCTACTGGAAACTAAGCTGGGATGGCGGAATAAACATTCTCGCACCGGGCGATACTTGTGCTGTGCCGCCAAATCTGTCTCACAGTTTGGAGCCTTCAATGAGTGGCGAAGCAAGCATCTATCGAATTTTAAGCAATGATGATCCAGCTGGAAAAACGCAAGTCAATTGAGCGAATAGGGAATAATAATGACACAAGTAAAAACCACTCATGTAGGCTCATTGCCACGCACCCAAGATGTCGTAGATTTCATCTTCGCGCGCGAGCATAACACCCCCTTTGACCAAGCAGAATTTGATGTTTGTATGACGTCAGCATGCGCTGAAACGGTTCGCAAACAAGTCGAAGCGGGTGTTGATATTGTCTCTGACGGCGAAACATCAAAAATCTCTTATGCAACATATGTCAAAGATCGCTACACTGGATTTTCAGGTGATAGCGACCGCAATGCACCGGGCGATCTAAAACTATTTCCAGGATTTCTAAAACGCCTGGCAAATGATGGAGGCACACCGCAATATGCGCGCCCCAAATGTACAGGAGAAGTTAAATCCAAAGGTCAAAATGAACTGCAAAAAGATATCAGCAACTTGAAAAGTGCAATGGCTGAACATGGCGCTGAACGCGGTTTTATGAACGCTGCATCACCGGGCGTAATTTCATTATTTTTGCAAAACGAATATTACAAAGATAGAGCCGCATATCTTGAAGCTTTGGCAGATGCGATGAAAGCTGAATATGAAACAATCGTCGGCGCAGGTCTTGATCTGCAACTTGATTGCCCAGATCTAGCACTCTCACGTCATATGCTGTTTGCAGATTTATCTGATGAAGAGTTCATCAAAATCGCTGACATGCATGTTGAAGCATTGAACTACGCGCTTCGAGATGTTCCGCAAGAAAACGTGCGACTGCACATCTGCTGGGGCAATTATGAAGGCCCTCATGTTTGCGATATCGATATGGAAAAGGTGTTCCCCACATTGATGAAAACAAAAGCGCGCTACGTTTTATTTGAAACATCAAACCCACGTCACGCGCATGAATGGACCGTCTTCCGCGATCGGAAATCTGAAATCCCTGAAGACAAAGTACTCGTACCGGGCGTACTCGACACAACAACGAACTTTGTCGAACATCCGGAACTTGTTGCGCAGCGCGTTGAACGCTTCGTCAATATCGTTGGTGCAGACCGCGTGATTGCGGGATCTGATTGCGGCTTTGGAACCTTTGCAGGTTTTGGCACGGTGGACCCAGAT
>CAJQOR010000495.1 GCA_905479965.1 uncultured Rhizobiaceae group bacterium
CGTTCCACCAAACGCGCCTTTAATTGTTTTTCCAATTCTTGAATTTGCGTGCTGAGTGTTGGTTGCGTCACGTTCATGCGCTCAGCGGCGCGCCTGAAATGTAGCTCTTGCGAAAGTGCCACGAGATAGCTGAGCTGTCTTAAGGTTGTCATTGTTGTTTTGCCGGTGGGTTGGATTGAGCGCTTATAGATAAAAATGAATGAAAATATAATATTTAATAGTTTTAATCTATCATACTCTATTTAAATATCAATTGGAAAAAAACAGTCAGAAGCAATAGATCTCTAAGGTAGAAACACAAAAATGGATGAACTTAATGAACAGTTTTGATCTGATATTTATTGCACTTGCCAGCCCTTTGATTGGTACATTGCTCTATGGATTTTATATCTTTCATTTTGATCCATCAGGAAAAACAACAAAATATTTGACCCGATCGATCAAGCTGCAATAATACCCCCAAGAGCATCAGCACAAACTCCCCTTTCAAAGCACCGTGCTGGTGCTCGATTTTCTTTAAATACCTAATTTAGTAAGTCTCCCAATGGAAAATCTGCTGTCACCTGTTATTCTATTCTTCATTTTGGGAGGGCTAGCAGCGTTTGCGCGATCAGACCTAACAATTCCTGAAACTCTGTCAAAAACACTGTCACTTTATTTGATGTGTGCCATCGGATTAAAAGGTGGCGTGCTTATTGCAAGTAATGGATTTACTGTCGATTTATTATTTGCAGGAACGGCAGGTTTGCTGCTTAGTTTCTTGCTTCCAATTTTAGCCTTCGCCATTCTACGCAGCTTTGGAAAACTTGATATAACAAATGCTGCAGCCGTTTCCGCCCACTACGGTTCGGTCAGTGTTGTGACATTTATCACGGCAAACCAGGTTTTGAGCGATAAAGGCATGGCACCGGCGGGTTATATGATTGCCGTGTTAGCCTTGATGGAAACACCGGCGATTATCTCAGGTTTGTTCCTAGCAAAGCGGGGGTCCACATTAAGCTTTCAACCCAATAGTGATCTGATGAGAGAAACGTTGCTAAACGGCTCAATCGTTTTGCTCACAGGCAGCTTTATCATCGGAATTATTATCGGTAAGGATGGTTTTGAACCAATCGCACCTGTGTTTGAAACAGGCTTTACAGGTCTTTTATGTCTATTCTTGTTGGATATGGGACTTCTCGCAGTGCGTCGTTTAAGAAATGCAAGAAGCCTGACATTGCGTCTTGTTATCCTAGGTATCGCGTTCCCGATCATCAATGGTCTTATCGGAACAATCATTGGTGCAGCCGTCGGACTGGATGCAGGCACAACAACAGCGCTCGCAATGCTCGCAGCAAGTGCTTCATATATCGCGGTTCCTGCTGCTATGAGATTGGCGCTTCCCAAAGCAGATGCAGGGCTTTATCTTGCCATGTCACTGGCGATCACATTCCCATTTAATGTGATCATTGGTATTCCACTCTTCAATCAAATCGCAATTTATATGGTGCAGCTATGGTCGTAACAACTCCAAGAAAAAAGATCGAGATTTTAATCGACAGACCTTTGATGAAACGTCTTCGCCAGATCACCAAGGACGTTGATTTATCCGGTTATACGGTTTTCGACGCAATTGGTGGCGAAGGTGGGCAGGGACGTTGGCGCGATGATCAAGTTACTGGTGGTGCGGGCTCCAAAGTGCTGTTTATCTCGATTTTAAACGAGCAAAAAGCCAATGAGTTTTTAGCTGCGATTGAGCCGCTTTTAGACGAATATGGATTGTTGGTGACCGTTTCAACAGTTGAAGTCATTCGAGCCGATCGTTTTTAGATAGCTTTTATCAGATCACCTTTTCAAAATTACCAAATCGTAATGTTGAAGTAATTGAAACTGCGCAACATATTCACCACATCTGAGATGATAATGTATTAGACGGAGATTGAAATGAGCTTAAACCAGTTGTTCGACCAGTTCTTGGGTAGTCAGCAACCCAATGCAAATTCGACGCAAAATAACCCAGCACAAGGTGGCGGTGGAATTTCAGATATCGTCAATAATATTCCAGGTGGCTTGATGGGTGGTCTTGCTGCAGGCGGTCTACTTGGTGTTCTCATGGGAAATAAAAAAGCACGCAAAACAGTCGGTAAAGTTGCCAGTGGTGCCGTTGGCCTTGGCGGCGCTGCTATTTTGGGTGCAGTTGCATTCAACGCCTACAAAAACTGGCAATCTGGGCAAGCAGCTCCTCAAGGTGCTGTGCCAACTACATCGTCAAACTCCGATCAACCGGTACCAGCGCAAATTCCGCACATGCCTGCAGATGCTGCCAATTTTGATCCGATAAAATCTACAGCAGCAGATGGAAGCCCGTTTCAGCTTGCACTTGTCAAAGCGATGATTGCTGCTGCAAATGCAGATGGTCATATCGATACGAAAGAACAGGCTGCTATTTTTGACTCCGTCAATAAACTTGAGCTTGAAGCTTCCGATAAAGCGGTTATTTTTGACACCTTGCAAAATCCACCAGAGATTGGTGAGATCGCCGGTCTTGCAAAAGGTTTAGAGCAGGCCAGTGAGATCTATCTTGTCTCAAGAATGGCCATAGACCCTGATCGTCCGAGCGAAAAAGCTTATCTATATGATTTGGCTGTGATGATGTCTTTGCCACAAGAATTGGTCGCGCATTTGGAGCATCAAATTAACCAGCAACATGACTGATACTTTTATCAGTCATGGGTTATTTATTGATTGTCGCACCAAGCTCAAACTGCTAGAGAAAATGGCAAGTTATTAATCTTCCAGATTGAGCATTCATATGATCAAAACGCCATATAAAATTGGGGTTGTAGGTGTTGGCGAGATCGCTAAAAACCAACATATTCCATCGATAAACAAGCACCCGGATTTTGAGTTTTCCGCAGGCGTTAGCAGGCATCAAAAAACCGAAGGTGTCGACAATTTTACATCTATCGAAGACATGATCGCGGCGCGATCGGATATTGACGTTGTTTCACTCTGTGTGCCACCTCAGGTTCGTTATGGGATTGCTTGGGCAGCCCTTGAAGCAGGCAAACATGTCATGCTGGAGAAGCCACCAGGGATATCTGTTGTTGAAGTTGAAAATCTCGTTCGCTTTGCTGAACAACAAGGGGTGACATTATTTGCGACGTGGCATTCACGTTATGCCGCGGCAGTGGAAGCTGCAAAGATCTGGCTAGCAGATAAAACAATCACCAATGTCAAAATCATTTGGAAGGAGGATGTAAAGCACTGGCATCCCGGTCAAACGTGGATTTGGCAAGCTGGTGGTATGGGCGTCTTCGATCCCGGTATCAATGCGCTATCTATATTAACGCATATCATGAATGTGCCATTTTATTTGCAGGATGCTGAATTATCATTTCCGAACAATTGTCAAACCCCAATTGCGGCGCATTTAAGGTTTGCTGGGAATAATAATCTATCGCTCACGGCAGATTTTGATTGGCGCCAAACAGGCCCTCAACATTGGGATATTTATCTTGAGACCACCGCAGGTCAGGTTCATCTCGCCAATGGCGGCAATGATATGCTGATTGATGATAAACCGCATTTCAGCGCCAAAAATGCGGAATATGATAACATCTATGCAAGATTTGCTGATCTGTTAAAGCAGAGTCAATCTGATATCGATCTTATGCCTCTTAAACATGTCGCGGATGCATTTATGTTAGGTAAAAGAACGATTGTTGAACCCTTTGAGGAATAGCTTTTCAAGTAAAGTATTTCAAAGCAACCCAAAGGCCAATTGTCCCCCAAAAACACATATTGATGAAAGAGCGCATTACGCCACAATCTTCTTCAATACTAACGCCTAAGCGGTTTAATACGAGTGTTCCGGGCATCAAAAATACTTTGAGCACAAGATGAAATATTGTCATTTTATCTTCCTTAGTTCTGATTTCCATTCAGGTGGTGATTGAAATGGGTCCCTGTTTTGAGCGAGCCAGAGGCTTGATGCAATTCGCTCGGCGGTTTGCATCACATGATGTGCAGTTTTCTGATCAAAAATTTGGTTGGTTGTTATGGTGAAGAGCTCCAACCACTGAAGAAAATCCTCGGTTGTTAATCCGTCAATTTGATTATGCTTGGGAACGGGTTGCCCTTTATATTCACCCGTTTTGAGTAAAACGGAGCGCCAGAATGACTTCATTTTTTCAAGGTGTAGATCCCAATTGCCATTGATTACCTTGTTAAAAATAGGTCCAAGCTGCGCGTCTTTTTGTATAGTTTTGTAAAATTCATCGACGAGCAATGAAACCTGCTCATGGGTTATCTGCAGGTTACTGGTCGGGCGAATGGTAGGCGGTTTGTCTGACATTTTCTAGGATCAATAATACATTCATTTTATTTGCATCTTTTATATCGCATATCTCTGTGATAAATGCAATATATAAAATGAATGTATTAGAGAGTGGATATGCGCCTTAATCAAGCAAGCGATTTTGCCTTAAGAATTTTGATGTTACTTGCGGATCAGAAAGAACCACTGACGGTGGATGAAATTGCAAAGCGACTGGATATTGCTAAATCTCATACGATGAAAATTGTCGCTAAATTGGTCAAGGCGGGTATTCTATTATCTCTAAGAGGGCGCACTGGTGGGGTTCGTTTAGGCAAACAAGCATCCGACATTATCATCGGAGATGTTGTGCGTATTGTCGAAGCGGACTTTGCAATTGTCGAATGTATGTTACCTGGCAATCAAGCTTGCATGTTCTTGCCAAGCTGCAAGCTCAAAGGCCTTATGCATCAGGCAAGGTCAGCATTCCTGAATGTATTGGATGAGCAAAATCTGGAAATGATCACTTCCAGATCTTAAACCTACTCACCATAAGGTACCCAAACATTTTTGATCTGCGTTGCTTGGCGTAAGAACTCTTGGCTTGCACCTTGGATTTCATCAAACCAATCAATTGCCAACCCATTATTACACCAAGTCCGCTTCATGTTATGCGCTGACGCTTCTTCAACCAGTTTAGAACCTTGCTTATCGCCGTGGTACCAGATTGCATCAACACCTGCATGTTCGGCAAGTGTTTTCGATAGCGAATTACGATCGCCCGTTACAATGTTGATCACACCAGATGGCAAGTCAGATGTTTCCAAAATCTGATAAAAGTCTGTGGCTGAAAGTGGATTATGCATCGATGGGACGGTTACAACTGTATTGCCCATAGCAATTGCTGGCGCGACCATAGATGTGAATGCCAGCAGCGGTGCCTGATCAGGACACACCAATCCCATCACACCATTGGCTTCTTTCATTGCAAGCGCTACACCTCTGATAGGTACGGAATGAACATTGCCATCATATTTGTCTGCCCAGGCCGCATAGGTAAACCATCTGCTTATTGTAAAATCGACTTCACTCGCAGCTGCTTTTGCGGTTGCGCCACCAATTTGCTGAAGGCGTGCAGCAAATTCGTCCGCACGGGCTGATAGGTTTTCAGCGATATAATACAAGATTTGCGCACGAAGGTGCCCGGTTGAATTTGCCCATGATTTTGCCGCAGTAGCGGCTTCAACTGCATTGCGAATATCTTTGCGGTTACCGTCTCCGACGTGGCCGACTAGCTTGCCTTTTGTATCGCAAATAGCTCTTGCATATCCACTATCAGGACGCGCTTGTTTGCCACCAATATAAAGCTTAGCTGTACGGTCAACGGACAAGGTAATCACACCGCCATTTGCAGTTGCTATAGTATTTGTTGCAATTGGTTTTAGGTTTTTAAGGTAACTTGGTTTGATATATTCATATAAACCTTCGCGGCCACCTTCGCGACCAAATCCGCTTTCACGCATGCCGCCAAACCCGGCCGCCGCATCCAGTTGATTGGTGCAATTCACCCAAACCACTCCGGCCTTCACTTTTGGTGCAATATCCATTGCAAGATTGATATTCTCAGTCCAAACGCTTGCAGCCAAGCCATAGCGTGTGTTGTTTGCGAGTTGAACTGCTTCAGAAGGAGTTCTGAAAGTCATTGAAACAAGAACCGGTCCAAAAATCTCTTCTTGCGCCACATGTGCTGCGGTATCAACATTTGCAAGTAAAGTCGGCGGATAGAAAAAACCTTCCGATGGCACATCACCATCGGGCTGAATGAGTTCTGCACCTTCATCAATACCGCGCTGGACGAGAGACGTTATCGTATCAAGTTGGTTTTTATCGATGATTGCGCCAACATCCGTTGATTTATCAAGCGGATCGCCCACACGAAGGTTTTTAATACGCAAACGAAGCTTATCAATCAGTTTTTGCGCAACAGTCTCTTGGACGAGTAAGCGAGATCCAGCGCAACACACCTGACCCTGATTAAACCATATTGCGTCAACAATACCTTCAACAGCACTATCTAAATCTGCATCATCGAACACAATAAACGGTGATTTACCACCAAGTTCTAAAGTCAATTTTTTGCCCGATCCAGCCGTGCGTGCTCGAATAAGACGACCAACTTCGGTTGATCCGGTAAAAGCGACTTTATCTATATCTTTATGTTCGGTAAGCGCAGCGCCAATCGATCCATCGCCGGTTACAATATTTACAACACCTTTTGGCAATCCCGCTTCCTGGCAAATCTCAGCAAATAAATTCGCTGTGACGGATGTTAACTCCGCAGGCTTTAAAACAATTGTGTTGCCCATTGCGAGTGCCGGAGCAATTTTCCACGCCAGCATAAGCAGAGGGAAATTCCACGGGATAACCTGACCAACAACGCCAATCGGTTCCATATCAGGTAGTTGTCGTTCCATAAGCTGCGCCCAGCCGGCATGGTGATAAAAATGACGCGCGACAAGCGGTATATCAATGTCACGAGATTCCCGAATTGGTTTACCGTTATCAAGGCTTTCAAGCACGGCAAAAAGACGTGCGTGTTTTTGTATAAGACGTGCAATCGCGTACAAGTATTTAGCGCGCTCATGTCCTTTGAGTTTAGACCACGGACCTTGCGCCTTGCGTGCAGCTTTCACTGCATTATCAACATCGCTTTCGGTTGCGCTTTGAATTTGCGCCAAGCGTTCACAAGTCGCCGGGTTTATAGTGTCAAAATAAGTTGGTGTATCATTGTCCACAAACACCCCGTTGATGAAGGGTTTGATGGTCCATTCACGTGCGTCTAACCATTTAAGGGCAGGGGATGTATCTTCCGGTGCAATGCCATAGTCCATGGTGTTTAAAATCTCTTCAATGTTCATGTGTCGTCCTGCTAACCAATTGGATGGCGATTTGCGGCGGAATAGCGCCCGGTAATATAGTGTTCGAGTTGGCGTTCAATATCGCCCAAAAGCGATGACGCACCAAATCGAAATAATTCTGGTTCAAGCCAATTGCGGCCAAGCTCTTCTTTCATCAGCGTTAGATAGGTCAATGAATCTTTTGCTTTTGAGATACCACCTGCTGGTTTATAGCCCACTGCAAATCCAGTTCGTGCACCATATTCACGAATGGCTCGCACCATCGTAAGGCTCACCGGCAATGTTGCATTGACGCTCTCTTTACCCGTGGATGTTTTGATAAAATCAGCGCCAGCCATCATGCAAATCAACGATGCCCGCGCGACGTTGCGCAATGTACCAAGTTCGCCCGTTGCCAAAATTGCTTTCACATGTGCCTCGCCACAGGCCTGTCGAAACTCCTGCATTTCTGTATAAAGCGCTTGCCAGTTGCCTTCCAAAACATGACGCCGAGAAATCACAATATCGATTTCTTTTGCACCGGCTGCAACCGACATTTCAATCTCTTTAAGTTTCAAAACATGCGGTGTTAACCCCGCTGGAAAACCTGTTGAAACCGCAGCAACTGGAATGTTCGTACCTTCTAACGCATTAACGGCGGTTTCGATCATTTCATGATACACACAAATCGCGCCGGTTGTGATGTTTCGGTTTTCAAGACCCAAGGCTTCGATGATATCAGAACGGATCGGTTGGCGTGCTTTTGCGCATAATCTGCGAACGCGATTTGGCGTATCATCACCAGATAACGTGGTTAAATCCATACACTCAACAGCTTTAACGAGCCATGCGGCTTGAAAGTCTTTTTTGATGCTACGACGTGCAGGAAAATTTGCAGCGCGTCTTTCGATCGCTGATTTATTGGCTTGCATGGCTTCCACCCAATCCAAATCAAGCGGCATGCCCTCATTTCGTTTCAATGTTGCTGGCTCGTGCTCCAGGAGTTGAACGGTGCTTTGGTAACTCATAAAAAGGCTCTCATCTTTGGCAGAAATATCAATATAAAACTGATTTGATGTCCCGCTAAATAACTTTACGTTCCACGTTGGTATTTTCCAAGTTTTATATTTAAACTGATAAAACAGACAACCTTACTTGTAACGAATGGGAATTCTTAGACCAAATGGTAAAAAATGTCGACCATCTTTTGTCGCAAGTGCGTTCATGCGAAGTTTGCGCAGGCTTACCTTTGGGACCAAAGCCAATTTTGCAGTTAAGTGCTACGGCAAAAATACTCATAGCCGGTCAGGCGCCTGGCCGAATAACCCATCACAAAGGCATTCCATTTGATGATCCATCAGGCAACCGTTTGCGCCAATGGCTTGGAGTTTCGAAAGACGAGTTTTACGATGCATCAAAGATTGCAATTGTACCCATGGGGTTTTGTTTTCCCGGCACAGGGAAAGGCGGGGATTTACCACCTCGAAAGGAATGCGCAGAAACTTGGCGCACGCAACTATTAAAGACGTTAGAAAGTATCGAACTGACCTTGGTGATAGGTCAACATGCTCTTGAATGGCACATTGACGATGGCAAGAAAATGAAGTTGACCGATCGTGTTGCGGCTTGGCGAAATTACATGCCAAGTAAATTGCCGCTTCCGCATCCAAGTCCGCGGAATAATCTTTGGCTGAAGCGAAATCCTTGGTTTGAAAAAGATGTTTTGCCAGCTCTAAAATCCCGTGTTTCAGAGCTGATTTAAAATTTATTTTTTCATCCAAATCACACCAGTTGAAGGAATAGTTTGCCCTGCATACTCATGAGATATCGTTGAATAATTCCAAACAAAAGTGTGCTGTTTTGTTTCGCGCTTTCTCAATCCTCGTGGCATCTCTTCAAACGCAATTTCAGCGTTTGAAAGAAGAGTGGTCATAACGCGTTTATACGCAACCTCATCAAGCCATGAGCCAAGATAAAGCCAATTGTCTTTTTGAATGAGTACCGGGTTACCATCGACAGTTTTTTCAACGATCGTTTCGTTTGTTTCAAGCTCTTCAATCCATGAATGCGCATGACCACCCTTTTCAAGGTCACGATTTACACCCGCGCGAAGCGTTTCGAGACGTGATACTTTTAAATCCAGATGATCAATATCGGGTGCGAGGTTGTCAGGGATTTGAAAATCTGCAGTTTTGGAATTAAATCGTGGTCCAGCAAGAACAATGCCGTTAAAATTATCCAAGCGAGATTTGAACGCCTGATCAAGCGTAAATAGGCTTGGAATAATCGCAATTTTATAGTCATCCAAATTCTGTTCTTTGGAAATGATATCGACATCCACACCAAGACTGCGCAAAACCTGATAGGCTTGATAGATCACATTGAAATAAGAAAAGTTTGCGCCCTGTGCTTGCGTGTCAGTTGCCCATTGCGATGGATAGTCAAACACCAAAGCAACGGGCGCTTGCATTTGCGAAACCTCACCAATTGCATCAAGGTCGATTTTTACTTGGCGCGCTTCGACAATACCTTGCGCGTCAACACTATCTGGACGTAGCAATCCGGCATGCATTTGCTCTTGCGCAAATGGGGCTTGTCGCCAGCGGAAGTAATTAACGCTTTCAGCACCATGGGCAATCGCCTCAAGGCTCCATAAACGCACCATACCATCAAGCGGAGATGGGTTATAAGACGCCCAGTTTACAGGACCGGGTTGTTGTTCCATCACCCATAATCGCCCGTTCCCCACCGAACGATAAAGATCGTGATGGAAAGCTTGGAAATCAGGATCACCCTGCTGTAAAAATTCAGCTTTAAACGCATCATTTTCTGAAGATATCATCTCTAAAAAGCCAATTGGATAACTATCCCAGCTGGCAATATCGAGATCTGCACCCACATCGAAATGATCAAATTCCGTGGTCTTGCCCATATAATTATGAAC
>CAJQOR010000496.1 GCA_905479965.1 uncultured Rhizobiaceae group bacterium
TGAAACATGTTGTAATTCAGCCTCTTGTGAGAGCTTACAAAGTAGTGCGAAATGGGGCCCAGGATTTTCGTCAGCCGGAGGTATGCACATAAGTCCAATAACAGGCAGCGACAATTCGCCTTTACAAAAGCCAACAAAGTCGACAGCTTTATCTGAATCAATGCCGGCTTTTTGCGGCTCTAAACCTGTATTAACCTGCACAAATAAATCTGGGCATTTCCCGATTTTTTGAGATTCTTTCGCAATCGAACGCGCAATCTTTTCACGATCAACACTTTCAATCACATCAAATAATTCCAATGCATCTGCAGTTTTGTTCGATTGTAAAGGCCCGATAAGATGCAGCTCGATATCTGCATTTCTTGATTTTAGTTCCGGCCATTTGCCTTGCGCTTCCTGAACACGGTTTTCGCCAAAAATACGTTGACCTTCATCAATCACTTCTTGGATAATATCCGCGCCATAAGTCTTGGACACTGCAACGAGCTCAAGATGGTCGGATGGCTTTAGCGCATTTAATTTCGCTTTTTCGATATTTTTTCGAACCGTTTGTAAATTTTCCTGAACAGACATTTTAGACCTCTTAAGCGATTCACGTGAAACATTTTACAAATCAGCACGTGGGGCATGACAATAGATATTCGTCTATTTAGATCATCTTTTATCAAATATGAACCGCTTAGCTGTTGACGATTGGAAAGTTTCACGGCTATTGCTCGACCAAATATTTTCAGCAATTGCGCTGAAACGAAATAATGCAAAGCACCACAGGACAATTTAATGGCCGTTGAACGTTATAATCCGCGACAATCTGAACCGCATTGGCAACAGGTTTGGGACGAGCATAAGATCTATGAAACAGATAATGCTGACAAACGCGAGAAATATTATGTCCTGGAAATGTTCCCCTATCCTTCCGGACGCATTCATATGGGCCACGTTCGCAACTACGCGATGGGCGATGTTGTTGCACGTTATCGCCGCGCTAAAGGCTTCAATGTTCTTCACCCGATGGGTTGGGATGCGTTTGGCATGCCAGCGGAAAACGCTGCGATGCAAAACAACACGCATCCTAAATCTTGGACATATGAAAATATCGACACGATGCGCCGCCAACTAAAATCAATGGGATTGTCTTTGGACTGGTCGCGCGAATTTGCAACATGTGACGTGGAATATTACCACAAGCAACAACAGCTTTTCGTCGACTTTTTGGACAAAGGATTGGTTTATCGCAAAAACGCGAAAGTAAACTGGGACCCCGAAGACATGACGGTTCTTGCCAATGAACAAGTCATTGACGGGCGCGGTTGGCGTTCTGGCGCGCTTGTAGAACAACGTGATCTTACACAGTGGTTCTTCAACATCACTGATTATTCTGAAGATTTGTTAAGCTCACTTGAGACACTCGATAGCTGGCCTGAAAAAGTTCGGTTGATGCAAAAGAACTGGATTGGCAAATCTGAAGGTTTGCAAATTCGTTGGGAGTTGGATGCTAAAACAGCACCCGAAGGCTTTACGGAGTTAGAAGTTTACACAACTCGCCCAGACACATTGTTTGGTGCTTCATTCATGGCGATCGCCGCTGATCATCCACTAGCGCTTGAAGCTGCAAAATCAAATCCTGAACTCGATGAATTTTGCGAAGAATGCAGACGCGTTGGCACATCAGCTGCTGCGTTGGAAACTGCTGAAAAGCATGGGTTTGATACAGGTTTTGAAGTTATTCATCCATTTAACAAGGACTGGAAACTTAAAGTTTTCGTCGCAAACTTCGTTTTGATGGAATATGGAACTGGCGCGATTTTTGGTTGCCCATCAGGTGATCAGCGCGATTTGGATTTCGCTAATAAATACAGTTTGCAAGTTACGCCTGTTGTCATGCCGCAAGATAAAGACGCTGCAAGTTTCCAAGTGACTGAGGAAGCTTACACCGGTGACGGTGTTATGATCAATTCAGAGTTTCTAAATGGCATGAAGCCTAAAGAAGCTTTTGACTTAGTAGCTAAGAAATTGAGTGAAACTGATTTCAATGGTGCACCACAAGCTGAATTGAAAACACAATTTAAACTGCGCGATTGGGGTGTATCACGCCAGCGTTATTGGGGTTGCCCAATTCCAGTTATTCATTGTGATGATTGCGGTGCTGTTCCTGTACCCAAAAAAGACTTACCAGTTATTCTTCCTGACGACATCAATTTTGATAAACCAGGCAATCCGCTTGATCGTCACCCAACATGGCGCCATGTCGCCTGCCCTTGTTGCGGAAAAGATGCACGCCGTGAAACTGATACGATGGACACTTTTGTCGACTCGTCCTGGTATTTCGCGCGCTTTACGGATCCAAACAATGACAATCCAACTGATCGGGATATGGCAAACCACTGGTTGCCAGTTGATCAATATATTGGTGGTATTGAGCACGCGATCCTTCACCTTTTATATTCGCGCTTCTTCACTCGAGCGATGCAAAAAACTGGACATTTGGATATTAAAGAACCGTTCAAAGGCCTCTTTACCCAAGGTATGGTGGTGCACGAAACTTATAAGGGACCAAGCGGTTGGATAACACCAGCTGAGATTGACATTAAAGAAGTTGATGGTGTTCGCTCTGCAACAATGACGGATACGGGTGACAAAGTTGAGATCGGCTCAATTGAAAAAATGTCTAAGTCAAAAAAGAACGTTGTTGATCCAGATGATATCATCGCATCTTATGGTGCAGATACGGCGCGTTTCTTTATGTTGTCAGACTCCCCACCTGAACGGGACGTTATCTGGACTGAAGCAGGTGTTGAAGCAGCACATAAATTTGTTCAGCGAATTTGGCGCATTATTTCAGAAGCAACTCCTGAGCTTTGCGATGTAAAGCCTGCTTCTGCATTGTCTGGAGAAGCCAACACTATTTCTAAAGCGGCCCACAAAACACTAAAACTTGTTGGTGACGATTTAGAAAAACTTGGATTTAATAAGTCAGTCGCTCGAATTTATGAATATGTAAATACGATAGCACCAATGCTTGCAAAAGTAGCCAAAGGTGATGCAGATGAGACAACAAAATCTGCCTCTCGTGAAGCCAGTGAAATCCTGATTCAATTGATCGCACCGATGATGCCTCATTTGGCTGAAGCCTGTTGGCAAGAATTAAAATGTGAAGGAATGGTTGCAAACGCAGCATGGCCTCAATTTAATCCTGATCTTGTGGCAGAAAATTCGTTTACCTATCCTGTTCAGATCAATGGTAAGAAGCGCGGTGAGTTAACCATAGCCGTCGATGCTGACAAAGAGGCAATTGAAAAAGCTGTACTAGCACTTGATTTTGTTGCGGATAAAATCAATGGTCAACCTGTGCGAAAGCTGATTGTCGTTCCAAAGAGGATTGTGAATATTGTTATTTAATATCCAACAAATCAAATCTATCGTTAAACCGCTCGCTTTAGCTGCGTTCATCCCTGTGCTATTGGCTGGTTGTCAGGTTAAGCCGCTTTATAGTTCTGTTTCGGGAGAGCCGATTGCCGTTATTGATGTTTCTCAAGCAGATACGCGCGTTGAACAGGTTACAAGAAATCAACTGGTGTTTTTAAATGGCGGCGCGCAAGCAGGAACAGCTGAGTATCGTTTAGATTTAAACGTCACGAGTTCAGCAGCCGGTGTGCTGGATGCTGGTACAGATAATAATTTTACAGCAGGTCGAATGACCGTTTCAGGTACTTTTACACTTTCAAGATTGTCTGATGGCGAAGTTATCCGCAAAGCTAAACGCCAGGTGACATCTCAGTATGATCTTCCTGATCAAGAGTTTGCTAAAATTCGAGCATTGCAGGATGCGGAAAATCGCGCTGGTCGCGAGCTAGCGGATGTCATTTATGCTGACATTTCGGCAGCATTGCACAAATAGTTTAACTAGGCACTCATGGGACAGATCAAAGCACACGAGTTTGACGGATTTATCAAAAGAGCTGATTTGCCCTATCGTGTATTTCTGATCTACGGACCTGACACTGGTTTGGTTTCCGAACGCGCATGCGAATTATCAAAGAAAACTGGTGTCGATCTTTCCGATGATTTTAATCTGGTCAGGTTAGACACGAGCGAAATATCAGCTGATCCCGGCAAATTAGCTGATGAAGTTGGATCAATTGGACTTTTTGGCGGCTCAAGACTAATTTGGATTAAGAATGCAGCCAATGACAAGAAGCTTGTTAGCGCGCTAGCAGCTGTTATGGAAGATATCACCGATAGCGTTTCTGTGATCATTGAAGCTGGCGATTTGAAAAAATCATCTTCACTACGCAAAACCATTGAAAAAGCTAATCCCGCTGTTGCCATCCCCTGTTATGCGGATGATGGGCGCGCGCTGCAAAATTTAATTGATCAAGAGCTGACAAACGCAAATATGCGAATGGATATGGATGCCCGCCAATTACTCCTCACATTTTTAGGTGGTGATCGCCTTGCAAGCCGAGGTGAGATCCAAAAGTTGATACTTTACTGTCATGGGCAGGAACAAATTCATTTAGATGATGTCATAGCGGCAATTGGGGATGCGTCATCGATATCCGTCGACGAAACCGTTGATGCTATTTTATCTGGGAATATCAAAGACTTAGATAGTTCATTCAACCGAATTATTTCGTCGAAAACGCCTATCTTTTTGATTTTGCGATCTTGTTTAATCCAGTTGCAACAGCTCGATTTAATGCGCTCTGAAGTGGAAACGAACAATAAGCGCGCAAGTCAAGTTATGGCCGAACAAGGCAGATTTATTCATTTCAAGCGTAAACCAGTGTTCGAGAAGGCTCTCAACAAATGGAATTGCCAAAGGCTTAGGAATGAAATGGACAAGATATCCAATGCAATATTGGAAACGCGTCGCAATGCAACGCTTGAAACCAGTATTGCTAGACAAGCTTTAATGCGTGTTTGTTTGCTAAGTCGATAAGCTTATTGCTTAACCGGCAACGCCAAGTAGTTTACAAATAGAATCAAGTTGTTCCAGAGATTTATAACTAATCTGCAACTTTCCTTTTTCGCCCTTATGATCAAGCTGAACTTTTAGTCCTAAAACATCAGTAAGGCTTTTTTCAAGCGCCATTGTATCAGCGTCTTTTTGGAACGCTTCTTTCTTCTCAGATTGTCGAGAAGTGCCGTTGATATCTTCTTGTGCCAGGCGCTCAGCATCACGAACGGATAAGCCTTTTTCAACGATCAATTTTGCCAAAGCTAGCGGGTTTGATGTAGAAACCAATGCACGGGCATGACCAGCTGAAAGGCTTCCATCAATCAACATATCTCGAACACTATCTGGGAGTTTTAAAAGACGCAGGCTATTTGCAACATGTGAACGACTTTTTCCGATCACTTCACCCAAATCATTTTGCGTATAGCCGTAATGAGACATCAATTGCTCATAACCCAACGCTTCCTCGAGCGGATTAAGATCAGCACGTTGAACATTTTCAACAATCGCAATCTCTAAAGCTGTTTTATCGTCAACATCTCTCACTAATACTGGTATTTCGGTGAGTTCAGCCTGTTGAGCTGCGCGCCAACGCCGCTCACCAGCAATGATTTCGTATCGATCATTATTGACACGACGGACAACGATTGGCTGAACAATCCCGTGCTTGCGGATAGAACGCGCAAGATCCACCAAATCATCATGATCGAAATTTTGTCGCGGATTTTCAGCATTTCGAACGACAAACTCAATCGGTATCTGTTGATCAGGGCTAATTTTCGATTGGCTTGCTGGCTTATTGTTATCGACGTTATCCATTTCGCCAATTAATGCTGCCAAGCCGCGACCTAAACGCTTTTTTGATTGTTCATCACTCATAAAACAAACCTATCTCTATCAATTGGGCAAAACTATGCAGCTTTGTGGCTTCGTTCTCGTTGAATAACTTCTGATGCCAATTTTAAATAGGCTTGGCTACCTGAACATGCCAAATCATATAAAATGGCTGGTTTACCATAGGACGGCGCTTCTGAAACACGCACATTTCGAGGAATAAGCGTGTGATACACCTTCTCACCCAGATTTTCGCGGACATCTGCCACCACTTGATGAGCAAGTTTGTTACGCGAATCATACATGGTCATAACAATACCTTGTATTTCAAGCTCTGGATTAAGCGTATCACGAACTTGTCCAACTGTTTCAAGGAGCTGGCTCAAGCCTTCCAATGCAAAAAATTCACATTGGAGCGGCACCAAGACTGAATGTGCTGCTGCCATTGCGTTCATTGTCAAAAGGTTCAAAGATGGCGGGCAATCGATTAGAATGTAATCATAGTGACTTGCATCGGCTGTATTCAGAACCTTCTTCAAACGAAATGCGCGTTGACTGTCGCTAGATATTTCCATCTCAAGACCAAGTAAGTCCATGGTGGATGGCACAATATCCAAATTAGGAACCGCTGTTTTTTTGCAAGCCTGAGATAACTCAGCCTCATACATCAAAACATCATATGATGATAAATCTCTGTTTGCACGCTCAATACCA
>CAJQOR010000497.1 GCA_905479965.1 uncultured Rhizobiaceae group bacterium
ATGCGATCTTCAACATTTAGGACTTTGGTTTTAATCACCAATAATAAGCCAGCGGCAACCACAGCACCAAACACCGGAGAAATCACCCAGCTTGCTGCAATCGCCGACATTGTTGACCAATTGACCAGTCCAACACCGGCAGCTGCGATACCTGCACCCAAAACACCGCCTACGATGGAATGTGTTGTTGAAACAGGCGCACCTAAAAATGTCGCCAAATTAATCCAAATAGCAGCAGATAAAAGCGCGCTTAACATCAAAAATCTGAAATCAACAACATCAATATTGTCGCCAGGAGAAATAATACCTTTAGAAACCGTTTTTACAACATCACCACCAGCTAGCAATGCGCCCGCAGTTTCACAAATTGCAGCGATAACAATGGCCCAAAAGACAGTGAGAACTTTGCCCCCTACTGCTGGTCCCATATTATTGGCAACATCATTGGCACCGATGTTAAGCGCCATGTAGCCGCCAATCACGGCAGCAACGGCAATAAGAAGTGGCTCTTCTGAAACACCGGTGAGCTGAGTGCCTGCAAACACCGCAATGATAGATAGGAAAACAATAGATAAACCGATGGGTACAATCTGGCTACGCAGTCTTTGAGACACAGATAGCGCATAGTCCATTCTGCGAAGATCATTCACATAACGATGGTCTGGATTTTTCTTTTGATCTGCCATACAAACTCTACCCGCTGTTTGCGCGCGACATTAGCTCACTGCCTGAGAATTCAAAGGTAAATGTCGAAAATCAATGGATTTAAGGCGTAAACATTGTGGAAAAACACCCAAGCAACATAATTTGGCTACTCAGTGACTGTGCGCAGTCCGAACCACTTGTCTTCAACCGCATCATAATGCACCTCAGGTGCATAGCGTTTAACCTTAACACCAAGGTCGCTCACCGTCAGTTGGCCCGTTGAATATAAAACATTGTAAGCCGCAATGACATAATTTGCTCGTGCACGAGACAGCGATTCACGCGCGTTCAATACGCTGGCCTGCGCATTTAACACATCAAGAGTTGTGCGCTGCCCTACTTTTCGTTCTTCAAGAACACCTGAAAGAGCTAAACGTGCTGCTTTAACTTGCGCATCATTTGCTGTGATTGAAGCTTTCGAAGATTGAAAGTTAACCCATGCGTCAATGATGATCTGCTCAACTTGACGACGCACAGAATCAAGTCTTATTTTCTGCTCACCGAGAACTTCTTTAGATTGGCGAATACGAGCGGCATTGGCACCACCTGTGAAAATCGGGATGGTAAGCTGAGCACCGATACGTGCGGTAGTAACTTCATCATCATCATGCGACAAAGATCCAGTAATACGAACACCTGGCAGAACTGAACTTTCCTGAACCTTCACATCATACTCAGCAGCACCGATCGTCAAATTGGCAGACAAGAGTACTGGATGTTTTTGCAGGCCTGTACCAAGCGCTGTGTTGAGGGATTTTGGTAAAACCTTTTTAGGTAGCTGAGGAACACGCAAACCGCGCGGTTTAACGCCAACAACTTGTTTATATATAGCTGAACTTGCTTTTAACGCTGCTTCCGCTGCAAATAGTTGCGCTTTGGCAGCCGCCAAACTCGCCTCAGCTTGCGCAACGTCCGTTCGTGTACCTTCACCAACGCGCAAACGAATTTTAGACGCTTTTAATTGCTCGCGAAGAAAATCTAGGTTTTGACTTCGAATGCTCGTGATCTGCTGATTAAGCAAAACATCAAGATAGGCTTGCACCGTTGAGATCAAAATATCCATCTCATTAGAAAGCAATACCTGACGCCCGGATAAAACTCGCGTTTGAGCCGCTAAAATAGAATTCTTTGTGCGAAACCCATCAAAAATTGACTGAGAAATACTCAAACCAATTTCAGCAGAACTTGTATCAACACCATTGGTGTCTTGCGCTGTGATAGATGCTTCGCCCGCAATTGTCGGCCGCTTACCTGCTCGTGCAATTGTGACAGTCTCATCAGTTGCACGCAATTCTGCGCGCGCCGCCAACAAATCAGGATTATCTTTATATGCCTTCGACATGGCGCCATAAAGGGTTTCTGCTGATGCGTTCGAAACGAACACCGCAAAAAATGATAAAACCGAAATGATGAATAGTCTGTAATTCACAGCAAAACTCAATGTCAACATCTACGCAAAGAAAGCGGTTTTTTCCGCTCAGTTAAAGAAACACACAAATGGACCCAATGGGAGCAAGTTACAATAGTTAATGAGTTATCAACAATACTTGCTCAAAAGCCGTTGCTCATCGGCAACAGTTAAAGACGGTAAAAACACCGTATTACGTGTTGAACAACAGGTTATCTGAGAGGGTATTTTCATGCAACAAATCAATGACTTCAGCCAATTTGACATCAATGATATGGAGATATTCAGTCCAGTCTTCCAGTTTATCCAACTCATCTTTTCCATCTGAAATACCGCGAAGTGCAATCAATGGAACATCAAAACGATGGCAAGCACGCAGTATCGCAAATGTTTCCATATCTACCATATCCGCATCGATATCATTATAAGCATCACCGGATACAACATTAGCCCCAGTTGAAAGCCGAACAGCGGGGATATCTTCCATGACAACTGGCATGGTGAGTTCTTTTGGCAGGTCAAGTAACGGTGTTGTGCCCTTTTCAAAACCAAGCGCACTGGCATCCATATCGCGATATGAAACGCTTTTTGCCTGATAGACACCTGTTTGTTCCAGCATTCTTGAACCAGCCGATCCCAAAGATACGATAATATCTGGCATACTTCCCGATAATTTAAGCTCCGTGAGGACGCCCGTGACAACAACAGCCGCTTCAACGGGTCCAACCCCACACATCAACGGGTTAATGCGCGATTGTAACGCGACCCCATATTCAGGCTGCGCTGCCATTACATATAAGAGTTTTTTATCGCCAATCTGTTTTAAGGAAAATGTCATGCTCTAAGCCAACTTAAGTTCAGGAGATAAAACCGATAACAGCATCCGTGTCGCGACATCAACATCAATATTTTCAGTCAAGCTGTCATAAGCATTATTCAATTGTTGCTCTTTGAACAACTTACGACCCTTTGCATCCAACAAATCTTTTATAAAATCTGCTCTCATTTCAGGATGGGGCTGCATCGACATACCCTTTTTCCCATAAGACAAACCTGCATGTTTGCAAAAATCCGAACTTAAGAAAGTTTCGCTACCTTCAGGCGGTGTTATCACCTGATCTTGATGAAAAGCATTTAAGGTAATTGTTTTGCCTT
>CAJQOR010000498.1 GCA_905479965.1 uncultured Rhizobiaceae group bacterium
CGTTGTGCAAGTTCACGAACCTCTTGAGCAACAACAGCGAAGCCTTTGCCAGCCTCACCCGCACGTGCAGCTTCAACCCCGGCATTAAGAGCCAACAAGTTCGTTTGGAATGCGATTTCGTCAATAACAGTGATGATGTTAGATATTTCTGAGGAAACCTTTTCAATACCTTCCATCGCAGAAACGGCTTCTGTGACAACTTCACCTGAGCGATCAGTATCGACCTTAGCGTTTTGTGCCATTTCAGCCGCTTCATTGGCACGAGATGATGCTTCTTTCACTGTTGATGTGATCTCATCTAGCGCAGCTGCTGTTTGTTCAAGCGATGCAGCTTGTTGTTCTGTACGGCGAGATAGATCGTCGGCGCTGGCTTTCATCTCATTTGAGTTTTGATCAATTGAGTTTGAACCATCAACGATGGATGCCATTGTATCGCGAAGTTTGGACACTGAATTATTGAAGTTCACGCGTAGCTCATCCAACCCTTCAGGAAATGGTGTGTCAATCGTTGCAGTCAGATCCCCGTGCGATAAGCGATCTAGCCCATCACCAAGTTGTTGAACAGTGTTTGCGATTTGGCGATCTTCTGTTTGCTTTTGTTGTTCGCGCTCATCGCGTTCATACAAAGCCTGCTCTTGAATTTTCCTTGTTGCAGCCTCATTGGATTTAGCTTCCAAAGCACCCTGACGCAGGTTTTCAATAGCGCGGGCCAATGTGCCAAGTTCGTTTTGTTGCTCCTGCAAAGGCGGCGCATCATTATATTCACCGTCGGACATTTTCTTAGCAATTGCTGTAAGGCCCGGGATGCCGCCAAAGATATTTTTGGTCAGGTAGATAAGTGCTGTAATCGCGAGCAAGATGATAGCAATAGAAAAATACATCAATCGAGACATAATCGCATTTGAGATGGCTTCAATTTTCGACGACAAAACACCTGCATATAAGATGCCAATAACAGAGCCTTCATTTGAGAAAATTGGCTGGTAAATTGTAAAGTAATCCTTGCCTAAGATATTAGCTTCGCCACGGAATGTTTTACCGCTTGTAAGAACAGGATAAACTGCTCCTTTTTGGCCAAGTTCAGTACCCACTGCGCGGCTGCCATCTGGTTTGATAATGTTTGTTGTTTTACGCCAGAAGTCTTTGGTTGCAGCATCCCATGCAAACACCGTTGCTGTTTCACCGGAAATACGGCCGACGGTGTCAATCATTTCGTGCTCGGTAAATTCAGACGGGATACCTTGCATCGCAATTTTATTGACGTTGCCATTATCAAGATATGAAATTTTTGTGTCTGGGAAATTGGCCTGCAACAATTGAGCTGCTATTCTTAAGCTTCTATCTTGGCTATCAACAGCTTGTTGCGCAATTTTGCTTGATATCGTTTGGTTCGTCAGTGCAGCTATTGCTATCAATGATAGGACTAAAATAGCGACAGCAGAGAATGTAATCGTCTTGACCAAACTAAACTTTGAAAAAATTTTCATCTTATGACCCCGGATTCCCAGTAATTGAGTGATTCAACAAAAATGCGGGAGCGGGGTTAATTAAGTATTTATTCATTTTGTCACATGTTGTTAGTAATAATCCTTATATTACAATGACTTAGGTTGAATGTTAGTGTTGATATCAAGGATTGGTTGTGTCTTAGTGTGGTGTTGGAAACAGTTATTATGGCGTATTTTCAACTAGATAGTATAAAATTTCGACACACGAGTTTGTTCAATACTTTTGAAAAGGTAATAAATGTCAAAATCATTCACATTTTCTCATGCTGTATGCCGAAGACCAAGCCGAAGCATTGTGAACGGTTTGCGCGCCGTTGATACCGGTGCTCCTGATTTCAAATTGTTCGATAAGCATCATTTAGATTACATCAACGCATTAAAGTTAACCGGTGCGAAAGTTACGGTTCTAGACGCAATGGATGCTTATCCAGATTCCGTCTTTGTGGAAGATGCAGCTCTTTGTTTGCCGAAACTCGCTATCGTCATGCGCCCGGGTGCGCCAACGCGATTTGGCGAAGCAAATGAGATGGCACCACATTTGAATGCGCATTATTCAATCGTTCGAACAATCGATGGTCCTGGGTTTATTGAAGGTGGTGATATTCTCGTCACAGAGCAAGAAATCTTGGTTGGCAAATCTGCTCGAACGAATTCAGACGGCGTTGCAGAACTTTACAACATTGTCCGTGATTATGGGTACGAGCTTCGTGAAGTTCAAACCCCTCCTGATGTTCTTCATTTTAAAACTGATTGCAGCTTGCTTGATGAAGAAACGATCTTATCTACAAAGCGTTTAGCGCAAACGGGGTGCTTTAAAGGTTATCGGGTCTTGCATACTGAAGACGGGGAAGAAGCGTGCGCCAATTCCATACGTTTTAATGATCTGCTCATCATGCCAAAAGGGTTTCATAAGACCGCTGATATGCTGGACCGCGCGGGTTATAAAATTTCTCAAATAGGCAATTCTGAGGCTGAGAAACTTGATGGTGGAATGTCGTGTTTATCGCTGCGATTTAGCCCCTCCTAATTCGATTATCTCCAACGTTTTTGTTTGGATATTCCTTGTAAATTTGAAATATCGATATTTTTGTAATATCATTGAATTTATCGATAAATTGGGAGGAAGTTGATGAAGAATTTTTTATTAGGAATAGCGTCGATTGGATTGTTATCGATCATGTCATCAGGCGTTCAAGCGGCGGCCTGTATGAAGGTGACGCTAACGGGTACTCAAGGGGGACCTCCGGTCTTCATGGGACAAGCAGGTGCTGGTACGCTCGTGCAATTTGGTGACGACAGCAAAGGCTGCAATTTAGTCAATTTACAATTTGATACAGGGCGCGGCACGACCCAGCGTCTCTCTCAAGTGGGCGTTCCTGTTGGTAAGCTCAATGCCATCTTCTTAAGCCACATGCATTCAGATCACACAGAAGGTCTTGCCGATATGATGCAACTTCGTTGGCATTTTAATTCTGGTGGTCCAAAAGTAGACCTCGTATGTTCAGATGATAGCAAATCTCCATTGGGGCACACACTTAGCTGCAAAAAATACGCCCAGCACATTGGTGATGCGCTGATCAATTCAGGGGAAATGGCACAGAGACTTGCCGAAAACAAAAAACGTCTGCCTGGTGGTCCAGCAGATCTAATCAATACCAAGACGTTCCCACAAGCAGATGAACCAACCATGGTTTGGAGTTATGGCAATGTGAAGGTTCACGCCATTAATTCTCTACATATCCCAGGTCATGCGTCTTATCGTGTCGATACGCCCGCTGGGTCTGTTGTCATTGGTGGGGATGCAGGCAATGATGCACCAAAACCACCTCGTGCATCCTCAACCTCGGCTCAAGTTGAAAAGCTTGCAATGGGCGCAGATGTCATTGTCCATTCAACAATTCATCCAGTCATGGGACCGGATAAAGATAGTGGTTTTCCACCACCGATCTATTTTCGTCAAAGTACAGCCACTGATCTGGGCTCAATGGCTTTGCGAACCGGCGCTAAGCATCTCATGCTCACGCACCTTATCCCGCCGATGAATGCAAAACGTCAGGGTCCATATCCGATACCGGGCGGCGGGCTGTCAGAAGATGATTATAAGCGAGCTGTCACCGATGGTGGGTTTGCAGGAAATACAGTGGTGGGGACTGATTTAATCAGCGTACAAATGCCATAAGGGGCAATCCAGCATCAGATATTTTATGATTTTGGATTGAAGAGTGCCCAACCGTCGATCATGATGATTATCCAATAAGGAGAATGATATGATTGAATGGTTGGGCATTTTTGCCGTCAGCAGTATGGTGGTAAGTTACGCGCTTGAAGATCGGCACCCGATATCTGTCTTGGTCTTTGCCATCTCCTGCGCATTAGCTGCCATTTATGCCTATTTGATTGCCTCATACCCTTTCTTGATGGCCGAAGGAATATGGGCGATGATCGCATTTCGCCGTTGGCTCATGCGATCAAAATTTGCGTCATGATGTGTATCTTCAGCTCTACAACGCGTCGCGCACAGCTTGATCAAAAGATGGTGCGGACATAACGGTTGTGTTCTTCTCTGCATCCTTGATGAAATCATCCCGCTCGGTCACAAGTTCCCGCATTTCGGCTTCGATGCTTTTTCGTTTCTCAATAAGATCGGTGATATAGGTTTTCTGTTCATTTATTGACATGTCTTGCATGGGCGCAGGTAAATGCTCGGGGGCGACCGCTTCCAATACAACATCTTCATTACGCACTGCTGAGACAATATCTCCACCACCTGTAACGACTTCTTTGCGCGCTTCTCGTTTTGAATAAAAGGCTGAATTATCGACACGTTTAGATACGCTTCCTGATGACTTGTCGATGATCTTTTGTTCGAGTGCAGCTTGCGTCTCCTTCGGGCCGTAGGGCACAATTGTTTGGTCGAGCTTGCGCTGTAAATCGATAATTTGCTGATCAAAAGGCGTTTCAATTTGTGAAATCTGCCCGCCATTTTGTGGGATAGGGATATAGCTTCCACCTCCGCGTTGGGCGATGTCTTTCCAAATGTTCTTTGTCTCATTTGAAAGGCCAGCTTGCACTGCATGAACGGTGATGTCGTTTGATGACGCTTGTTTTAAGACCTCTGGATATTTAGGCGCGTTCGTGTAGTCCATATGAGGAGGGGCATCTCCAACCAAAAAGACAATCCGTCGCGCATCATCACCTTTAGTCCAGGCGATTTGGTCAATCGCGACATCGAGCGCTTCATTAACGGATTCAGGTGTGTCGCCACCGCCATTGGCGCGTAGAGAAATCAAATTACCGTAAAGTCCTTGTATATCATCGCTCATTTTATATTTTTTGATGACGTATTCATCACCGCGATCTCTATAGGCAACGAGTGCCATTCGAATATTCGCCTTCGGATTGATGTCGACAATGGTATTTGCAATCGACCAGATTTTTTGCTTTGCACCTGCAATCAAGCTTGCCATAGAGCCTGTCGTATCAAGCACAAAGGCAACCTCAATGGTGTCAGGTTGGATATCATCAGTAACGTTTTGATTTGCATTTGCTTGCGATCCCAAAAGCGCACATGTGAGCACTGTAATTGATGTGACATTAAATAGGTGTTTTTTCATAAAACCACTCCCCGCGTTGTTTGATAATGCAAATCATTGAAAATAAGCGTGACAGATTTGGGGCTTGATCAAGGTATTATTGTGGTTTTAAGAAGGCAGGGATTTTATCAAAATATGTAACGAGAAGGCGTGTTTGGTTCAATTTATTGTAAAAATCGCAGAAATTTTGTCACGCTTTTTGATTATTAGCCCAAAAATTACCTAAAAATGACCTTCCAGTGGTCACAAAGTCATAGAACTTCAGCCCAAATTCGTTCCTATCGATAACGCTTCTTGAAACGACATCAGGAGGCGACATGTCAGATCAACAAGAACTTCCAAATTCTTCATCAGCTATGGTCAATCACCGACCTTCATTATTCGCAGGGCTTTCATCCAGCCCCGGATTTAAGTTTATTATCACGGGCGTAATTACATTCTTATTACTCATTCCTGCTTTGCTTGTTTGGGCGCTCGTTGAAGAACGGGCCAATAGAGCCGATCAAGTTGCGCAATCCATTTCACAAGGCTGGGGCAACCAACAACGCATCAATGGTCCATATCTTGTCATTCCGTATATGACGAAGCAAAAACAAAACGATGTTTATATAGATGTCAGGCGCTATGCGATTTTCTCCCCGACCAATTTAGATGCTTCAAATGATCTAGATGTTGAAGAGCGAAAGAAGTCGATCTATTCAACACCACTTTATCACATGAAATCTAAGCTTAAGGGCACATTTGATAAGGTTGATACCAGTCAAATTGTGGCGCGAAATGGACGGCCGCGAACGCGTGAAGCATTCATTGCAATTGAAGTGTCTGATCTTGCGGGGTTCCGCTCAGAAGTTGTTGCAACTTTAAGCGATGGAAATGAGGGCATCTTTTCTCCTGGTCTTGCAGGATTAGCACCAAGCGTTTCGCACAATCGATATAACAGTCAGCACAATGCATCTAAATCCAATGGTATTCATCTAGATATTGATGAAGCTCTCTTAAACGAAGACATTCAATTTGAAATTGATCTGGCCATTAATGGCTCGCGCGCTTTGGAATTTGTGCCAAGCGGTAAGACAACCCATGTGAGCATGACATCTAACTGGCCACATCCCGGGTTTAACGGCAGGTTTTTGCCCGAAACAAGAAGCGTCAGCGAAACCGGATTTGAAGCCAAATGGACAGTGCCAAACTTAGCCAGAGGCATCAGTGCTGTGTCATTTGGTACTCAAATGAGCAAAGCAGACTCACTCATTGAAGTGAGCTTTGTTAAGCCCCTGAAATTTTATCAGCTAGTTTCCAGAACGCTAAAATATGCTGTCGCATTCTTCTCGCTGGTATTTCTTGCGATCTTTATATTAGAACTCACCAGCCAGAACTCGGTGCATTGGATCCAATATATTTTAACTGGGCTCGCGATGGTGGTGTTTTATATTTTGCTATTAGCTTTGGCTGAGCAAGTTGGTTTTGATATTGCCTATATCGTTGCAAGTCTGGCAACTACCGGATTAATCGCTTGGTATGTTGGCAACGCGCTGTCCAGTCGCAATGCAGTTTATGTATTGGCAAGTGTCGTGGGGCTCACCTACGCCATCATGTATCTGATTTTAAAAGAAGACGAATATGCTCTCATGATTGGATCGATCATAGCCTTTGCAGCGATTGCCTTTACAATGTACGCAACACGAAATGTGGACTGGTCAAAAAGTTCCAATAAAACAACTAACGCTTAATCAAACACACCCCCAGTATTTCATATGCCGGGGGTGTGTTCTTTAACTACGACCGTCTTTTATTTGCTTGTAAAATTCACCAGCACTGATGTTGAATGCTGTTTCAAATGCGATTTGCCAATTTGAACGCGATAGCTCATCCCAAAAAACGATAAAACTTTCATAGCCGCCACCACTTTCAGCTAAAATGTGAGCGGCGACTGCACCACGTTTTTGATGTTTGATAGGGCCTGCGGAACCATAGGCCTCAAGTTGTGTAAGGTCAGAATTAACGGATTGGCTATCGCCTATGCGATTTGCAATATGATCTGCAAAAGACCTCTCCGGCGATTGCATATAATCAACAAGGGCTTCTGAAATGCCTTCATACAGCCACCGCGGACCGAACTGGAAGAACTGATCGCTGACCTGCTTGTCAGGCCATGCATAACCTGCTGATTGCTTTAAGTATTCATGCGATAATAAATGCATCGCAATGTCATCTAAATTAGACTTATCATGTAAACAAAGACCAATTAACCCATCCGATGAAACACCACCCGATTGCTTGCCAATGCATCGATTGTCCAAATCCTGTTTGACATCTTCAGGATTGATTGGTGTTCGCAATTTGGCTTCAAGATCATACAAAAGCTCAGTCTTGTTTTCAGAAGCGATAACTTGGACAGAACCAGTGGGTCTAAAACCGAGATCCGCTAGGGCTTTTAAAGCTTTTTTTGTTGATGTGCGGACGGATTTTCTCAACGCGACATCAACGGTTTCATCAAATTGATAGGTAAGTGTGTTTGGTTTTGCTGGCCAATAGAGCTGCAAGGCTTCATCGATTAGCCCAATTTGGCGACACCACATCAATCCATTGTCGCGCGTAATATCATCTAAATCTGCAAGCGAAGGGTATTTTTCAATAAGCTGTTTCGTACCACGAAAGGTTTTGCGACCATAAAGACCATCAATTGTGCCGACATTGATTTTGTTTGCTGTTAATTGTTGCTGAACACATGCAATACCAGCATCATTATCTGTGATAATTGGTGCTTTTAATGATTTTACAGGGGTGGGTCTGCGCCAGTCAAATTCGCGGTAAAATGCATTGATAGATAAACCGAAAGTGGATGCAAAAGCTGTTTCCCAATCATTACGGGCCATTTGTTCCCAAAACTGAATAATGCCAGCGAGCCCTTTTTTCTGAGTGACCATGTTACCGGCCAAACTCGCATAGCTTCCAAAAATCGTTTTTTCAGGCGCATCGCCATGCCGTAAGGTGGATAATGTCCGGCCAGAAAAGCGTGTTGCATCTTGGCGAATTAAATTGATCAGTATTTCGCTTTGTAAACCACGATAAGAATAATCACTGGCAAAAGCGATGGCCGTACCTTCTACAAGCCAGCGTGGTCCATTGATGGCAACAATTTCAGAGCGATCGCGAACAAGGGCCCGAGTATAGCTGGTATATTGGCGTTGAACCTCATGCGCATATTCATGCACTGCGATATCTTTGAGTACTCTTTCTCGTTTGGTTACATCTGTTTTTTTGTCAAAACAAAAGGCGATCAATCCATTAATATTTAAACCACTTAGAGGCTTTCCCGCGCATTGTTTTTCTAAAATATCAATGCCGTCTTTAACCGGGATTGCATTGCGCGCCACTTGGTTGATGGAACGAGCAAGAGCCGTTAAATCGTCAGATGCAACAACATTGATCGTGCCTGGTAACTCAACATCAAATTTATCAAAATATTTGTCGGCGATTTCCATCGCGTATCGAATGCTCTTTTGCTCATCATCGCTGAGCGTTCCAGAGAAAAAATACTCCAGTTCTGGCCCGTCATGTGTTGGCCAATATTCTTTCAGTTTGGGAGTTAAAAGTGCCATTTCGCGGCACCACATCAGAGAATTATTTGCGTTCAGCGAATTGAGTTCGCCAAGTTTTGGCATTTGTTTAATGGCTTGTTGCGCGCCAGCAGCTGTTTTTTTACCAAACAACCCATCGACACCTCCAACATCAATATCAAGCGATGAAAGTTGGTTTTGAACGCATCTGACGCCAGCATCACCGCCATCAGATGCATATACAGGCAAGGGTGTTATGATCGGTAAGATGGCCAATGAAAATGCTAAAGCAGCCAGCCCCGCTTGGTCTTTTAATCTTTTGATTGTCACACCGGCTACCTTACTCTTTTTAAAAAATAGGCAAATTTGTTATCAATTGTAATGTCATACGCCTCAGATACAAAAATGAAAATACTCCATGCATCACAAATTGGAGAGGTATGGGGTTTTATCGCAATTTGTAGAAAATGTCTTGCAGGGTTGTATCCAACGCCCTTGCGCGAAGAAGTTTATTGCAAACAATAGGCAATAAAAAACCCGCCAATTAAGTGGCGGGTTTTTGCTTTAGAGTTAAGATTTACTGATTGGAGGTTACTTGCACATTGAGCAATTCTGCCAAACTGCGCGGGTCACCCATCGCAGAGCCAACAATTTGTCCAAATGGGACAGGTGCGTCAGGTGCGGCTTTAATCTCAATATTTTGAGGATCATCCAGATATGCTGACGCTGCTGTTGTGATTTGTTGCTGTAAGGCAGGAATTCCAAGACGCCCAAGTGCAAATGGTAACAAACCTTTTGCCGCTTGTGCCATTTGTCCGCCAGAGATGCCTTGTTGTTTGCCTGCAAATTCCAATAACTTACCTGTCAGTGACGCATCATCAAAACGGAATGCGAGCGAGTTGAATGTGAGCTGCTGCATAAGCCCCATCGTCGCCAAACCCATGGCTTGCTGCGCGTTTGGATCATTTTCCTTGCCGACCATATCACTTTGCAGGGTTTGCAATTCTTGTAAGAATTCCATTGTGTAGCCAGAGATATCAAGCGATGTATTAAGGCGGCCCACGTCATTTATCGTCAGCGCCATTTCTGGCATGTTGATCCGTCCGGTATCAACTTCCCACACACCGACCATTTTCATATCGCCGGTTAAGATACTATAGCCCATGCTTTCAAGTGTTTGTCGTGCCTTACGCTCTTTCACAAGCGCTAGATCAATTGCGATACCATCAACCAAACCGGTGAAACCCATCTTGGATGTATCGCTCGCATCAATGTTGAAATCAGAACCTGAGAATTTAAATACGTCCACGTTCTCAACAGTGATGCTCATCGGACCCGTTTTAAAACGCTCGTACAAGAACATGTCCGTCACTTCGCCCATGTCTTCGCCAGCTGGAATTGTCAGGTTGGAGATTTCAATCCCACCAACTTGTATTCGTGCCCCGTCGGCCGTCGTGTCTATGTCGGAAATCGAAGCCGTTTCAGCTTTATACCCGCCGTCACCGAGTTCACTCACGCCAGTAAAGACGATATCACCAACGGGCAAATCAGCTTGCGGCGACTTAAACACAGACGATGACAATGTCACGGTTGTCCCGTCCAAACTTGCTGACCCAACTTCCATGATGGAGCCTGATTTGGCAAATGTTTTGATGAGTTGTTGGGCAAACGCGTCTGCATCCAATGCCATTGAAGGGATGACACTCCCCAAAAGGATTGAACTTGCTAATAGTGCGCGTTTTGAAAAGTTAAATGACATTAAATGCTCCGTGGCGATTTGAATTGCATCACAATTTATGTGGGAATTGTAACATTCTCAAGATACTTCGATCAATTTGGTTAAAGTAGGGCAAAGACTTTAGATAAGATATCGATAAAGAATAATCTTACCTAAGGAATATGCTTGACTTAATTAGATAAAAGAACATTATGTGAACAAACTGGAGGTTTGTTATGCAGGATTTACATATTTATCTACCGGGTTTCTTAATTGGCTATGGCATTTTTTTGGTTGCCATGCTCTCTCCAGGTCCAAATATTCTCACCATTATCGGAACCTCGATGAGCGCGGGTAGGCCAGCGGGTATGGCGCTTGCGTTTGGAACCGCGATTGGCTCTTTTGGATGGGCATTGTTGTCTATTGCCGGGCTCACTGCAATCATTGCAACGCATGCCTGGGCTTTTGTGGTAATCAAAATCATCGGTGGTTTATATCTTTTGTGGCTCGCATATAAGTCATTTTTATCGGCGAGCAAACATCAAGATATGACGATTAAAGCCCTTGAAGGAAACGCAACACATACACGATATTTCTGGCGTGGATTTACCGTTCAGATGACCAATCCAAAAGCCGCCATTTTTTGGGTTGCTATGATGTCGGTCGCATTTAAAGACGGTGCGCCTATATCTGTTATGCTTTTGTTCGGATTGGGTGTTTTTGTATTATCGTTTGTCCTTCACCAATTATATGCAATTGCGTTTTCAACAAATGTTATGGTCAATACCTACACAAAAGCCAGACGGCCGTTGCAGGCGATCTTGGGAACATTTTTCACATTTGCCGGGTTTAAGTTGCTTTTGTCGCGCAGTTAAGAAAAAAACACGTAAAAACCCAGTAAAACCCAGTAAAACCTAAGCTTTGTTGGGTGTAACCAGCCTCAATTGCTTGCTCCGAATCAAGCCATAGGTTAGGTGAAATTTATGGGAAAAGAGATTACACCGCCACAAGGCGGACCAGATGACATTCAAAGTGTAGCTTTAAAGGCTGCGCTTGAAGAACGTTACTTAGCATATGCACTGTCAACCATCATGCACCGGGCATTACCTGATGCGCGTGATGGCATGAAACCTGTGCATCGCCGCATCGTTCATGCCATGAATGATATGGGCTTAAAATCCAATTCATCGTTTAAGAAATGCGCCAAAATTGTTGGTGAAGTGATGGGTAACTTTCACCCCCATGGTGACCAAGCAATTTACGATGCGCTCGTGCGTTTAGCGCAGGACTTTGCCGTTCGCTATCCTTTGGTCAATGGGCAAGGTAACTTTGGTAACGTTGATGGCGATAATCCCGCTGCGATGCGTTATACGGAATCTAAAATGACACCCGTCGCTGAGTTGCTGCTTGAAGGCATCAACGAAGACGCGGTTGATTTTCGCACAACTTATGATGAGGAAAACGAAGAGCCAACCGTATTGCCTGGCGCGTTTCCTAATCTGTTGGCAAATGGCTCGTCCGGTATTGCTGTGGGCATGGCAACGTCCATTCCGCCCCATAATGCAGCTGAACTATGTGATGCGGGCCTTCACTTAATTAAACACCGCAACGCGAGCATCGAAAAGCTTGTGGAATTTGTTCAAGGGCCGGACCTGCCGACAGGCGGTACGATCATTGAAGACAAAGAAACAATCATCAACGCCTATAAGACGGGCCGTGGTGGTTTCAGAGTGCGGGCGAAATGGGAGAGGGAAGAGACAGGTCGTGGTGGCTATCAGATCATCATTACCGAAATTCCATATCAAGTACAAAAATCTCGTTTGATCGAGAAAATCGCTGAACTGTTGATCGCCAAAAAACTGCCATTGCTTGATGATGTTCAAGATGAATCAGCTGAAGATATTCGCGTTGTATTAACGCCGAAAAATCGATCCGTTGACCCTGAAATTTTGATGGAATCTATGTTTAAGCTGACAGAGCTTGAAAACCGCATTTCGCTCAATATGAATGTGCTCAGTCAGGGCAAAGTGCCTAAGGTTATGTCCCTGCGCGAAGTGTTGCTCGAGTGGATTGATCACAGACGCGATGTTTTGCAACGTCGCTCGCGCCACCGTTTGGCTGCCATTGTGCGTCGTTTGGAAATATTGGGTGGTTTGCTTGTCGCATATCTTAATATCGACGAAGTGATCAAAATTATTCGCGAGGAAGATCATCCAAAAGCTGTGATGATGGAGCGGTTTAGCCTTACCGATTTGCAAGCTGAATCCATCCTCAATATGCGTTTGCGCTCATTGCGCAAATTGGAAGAGTTTGAAATTCGGAAAGAGTTTGATGCGCTTGAAGCCGAAAAAGCTGAAATCGAAGCGTTACTCGCATCCGAAGAACAGCAATGGCAGGCTATTTCATGGCAAATCCGTGAAGTGAAGAAAGCCTATGGCAAAGATACCGAACTTGGTGCCAGACGTACCGACTTCGGCAAAGTGATTGATATCGATGACAGCGCAATTTACGAAGCGATGATCGAAAAAGAACCGATCACTGTTGTGCTATCGGCAAAAGGTTGGGTCCGGGCGATGAAAGGGCATATGTCCGATTATTCCAGCCTAACGTTTAAAGACGGCGATAAGTTAAAACTCGCATTTAGCGCTTTTACCACTGATAAAGTCTTGATCATGACCACAGGCGGCAAAGCCTATACACTTGGGGCGGATAAGTTCCCTGGCGGTCGCGGACATGGCGAACCGCTGCGCATTATGGTTGATATGGACAATGATCAGGACGTTCTCACAGCATTTGTTCATCAGCCAAAACGCAAACTCTTGCTCGCATCTAATATTGGCAATGGTTTCATCGTTAAAGAAACTGATCTTGTAGCCAATACGCGTAAGGGCAAGCAGGTGATGAACGTTAAAATGCCTGATGAAGCGCAGTTATGTGTTGAGGTGCGGGGCGATTACTTAGCTGTTGTGGGTAAAAACCGCAAAATGCTTGTATTCCCGCTGGATCAGCTGCCAGAAATGGCGCGCGGTAAGGGTGTAAGATTGCAACGCTATAAAGATGGTGGTGTGGCTGATCTTAGATGCTTCTCAATGGACGAGGGATTGACTTGGGAAGACAGTGCAGGGCGTTCCTATACGCGCATGAAAGACGAGTTGACGGAATGGCTTGGCGACAGAGCACAAGCTGGTCGCATGGTGCCAAAAGGCTTCCCAAGATCGGGTAAGTTCTCGGGTTAAAAACTCATCACGGCCACAACGGCTAGATAAACACCGGTAAGAATAAACGCAGCCACGGT
>CAJQOR010000499.1 GCA_905479965.1 uncultured Rhizobiaceae group bacterium
CTTGAAGACATGAGTGAAATGTCTGAAGGAAACGCTTGGTTTCAACTTTATTTCAGTGGCAACAAAGCGGATTCTTTTAAGTTGATTGATCGCGCAAAAGCAGCAGATTATCAAACACTTATCTTAACTGTTGACGTACCAGAAGTCGGCCGCAGACCACGTGAATTACGTCGTGGGTTTAAAATGCCATTTAAAATTGGTGTGTCGCAATTCATCGACTTTGCACTTCATCCGAGCTGGTCGTTATCAACACTGTTCCATGGCAAACCGGAACTGGCGAACTTTGGTGGTAAATTTGGTGCATTTGATCGCACCAGCAGTCGCGCCGGTGCTGACTGGGAACTGCTGCAAGATATACGCGAAAAATGGCAAGGTAATCTTGTGGTCAAAGGCGTGTTAGATCCTAGAGATGCCGTTAAATTGAAAGATGCAGGCGTGGATGCGATCCAAGTGTCTAGCCATGGTGGACGTCAATTAGACAGTGCCCCTGCCCCGATCCATGCATTACGCGAAATCCGCAAAATGGTTGGTAGTGATTACCCATTGTTTTTCGATAGCGGTTTGCGCTCTGGTGAAGATATTCTTAAATCCTATGCGCTTGGTGCAGATTATGCATTCCTGGGACGGCCGTTCTCATACGCCATTGCAGCAAACGGTAATCATGGACTTACTGAATACACAATTAATGTTGCATCCGACATCAGTATTGCCCTGGCGCAATTGGGATTAAACGATATTAATGATCTCACAAAAGAATCTTTATGTAATTTTTAGCTTACGTAAAATTCTAAATAATCGATGATGAAGTCCGCAATCAACGATACATTATCAATATCAAGAACGGGTAGTTCAGTATCGAGGTGCATATCTGTCGCGTAAGCCACGATATTATGCATCTTCTGCGGACCATTATTATTTAAGCCCACCTGCCTAATAGTCTGAATTTTGGGAATATCTGACGATTTGAACCCTTCAACAAGAATGACGTCTACCTTCGACATTTTTTCTAGCAGTTCACCCAATTCAAACTCGCCCTCTTCCTTTGCAATCTCATGCATGAGGGCGAACCGATTGGCTGAAGCGAGCATGACTTCACTCGAGCCTGCTGCGCGGTGCTTAAAGCTGTCAGTGCCTTCCTGATCAATATCTACGTTGTGATGCGCATGCTTGACGCTTGAAACGCAGTACCCACGTTCGGATAGTTCTTTAATAAGCGCGGAGGTGAGTGTCGTTTTCCCAGAATTTTTCCAACCAGAAATGCCAAATACTTTTTGTGCCATTAATGATTACCCTGGCTTGCAACAATGTTCTGCGCCATCTGCCAATCTTCAGGAGTATTGATGTTCATAAATGGATCTATTTCTTGTTTTTTTATGTCGACTTGGACCCAGTTTTTCGAACGAATAAATGTCATTACTTTGCGATTGCCTGGGTTTTCCAAAAATAACGATAAGTCTTTTAAGCATTTAACCGACCACAATCCAAAGAGCTGCTGCGGGTAGCCATCATAATGTGCAATGGCGATATGATTTGGACCGATACCCTCGCTCAACGTATTCGCAAGATCATCAGGAAAGAAAGGGGCGTCTGCAGGAGCTGTCATAACATAATCGATCTCATCGTGACTTTGGTGCACCCAATTTAATACTGAATATATACCGGCCAATGGCCCTTGATGGTCATTATGTTCATCTAATATGATTTGATGCCCGAGAGAATTGATTGCATCTTCCTTGCTATTGAGGTTGATGACGACCTGGCTAATTTGCTGACTAAGCTTACGTGCAGCGCGCGCGAGTAGAAATTCATCCTGTAGTTTTAACAACAGTTTATTCGACCCTGCCATACGTCGCGACTGTCCTCCTGCAATAATAGCACCAAGAATTTTCATTTCATCCTTTCAACAGCCAACAAAGCTCTGGCAAAACCTTTCCATCTCTTGGGTCAAGCATCTCTGGATTTTTACGCGCATTCAAGCATTATTTTTATAATCATGGTGCGACACTTCAACCAAATGAAAATTATTCACAATTCCCCCTAGACAGTGGGTAGTTCTGTTCTTAACTGTAGATCAGATATTACGTAATTTATTGTGCTAAACGGGCGCTGGTTCATGACAGATAGCAGTTCAAACGATACTCCGAAAGATATTCGCGTTTCCAAAGAACGCGGGATCATGGGATTGTTCTATCATGATGGAACTGAGGGTGAGTTATCGTCTGAATATTTGCGCATTTCTTCACCATCCGCGGAGGTTAAAGGCCATGGCCCTGGTCAAGAAGTTCCGCAAGTCGGTAAGCGCAATGTGCTCATCACAAATATTGAACCTGTGGGACGTTACGCGATCCGTATCATCTTTTCTGATGGGCATGACACGGGTATATTTAACTGGCCATATTTGCGGCAATTGATCGATGAAAAAGAAACTCGATGGTCTGATTATCTTCAAGATTTAAATTCCAAAGGCCTTTCGCGCGATTAAAGACCATAGCGAGCCAAAAATCATACAACAGCAGGACAAGAAATGGCACACGTAACGAATGAAACTGTAATTGAATGTCTTAAGACAATCAAAGGCCCAAACCTTGAGGGTGACATCGTCTCCCTTGGTATGGTCAGCCCGATTATGATTGATGGCGGCAAAGTAATTTTTACAATAACAGTGCCATCTGATCAAACGGAAAAGCTGGAACCTATGCGCTTAGCAGCGCAAAAAGCTGTGAGCGAATTAGATGGCGTTACGGGCGCTACAGTCATTTTTACAGCAGAACACGCAGGCGGAACAGTGCCAAGCTCACAACGCCCAACGGCATCTGCATCTCCACCAAAGGCACCGACGAACTCAGCTGCACGACAAGCCAATAACAGCGCGCCAGTTCCGGGCATCAAATCTATAATTGCTGTCGCATCTGGTAAAGGTGGCGTTGGCAAATCCACAACATCCGTTAATCTTGCAATCGCGCTTGCAAAACTTGGCCAGAAAGTTGGTATTTTAGATGCTGATATTTATGGTCCTTCTATGCCGCGCCTTATGGGGATTAAAGATCAGCCAACGGTGAATGGAAAAATTCTAACACCGCTTGAAGGTCATGGCGTGAAAGTTATGTCCATGGGCTTTTTGGTTGATGAAGATACACCTATGATCTGGCGTGGTCCTATGGTGATATCTGCGTTAACACAAATGCTGCGTGAAGTCGCCTGGGGCGATCTTGATGTGCTTGTTGTTGATATGCCGCCAGGCACAGGCGATGCGCAGTTGACCATGTCTCAAAACGTACCGCTTGCAGGTGCTGTGATTGTGTCTACACCGCAAGATATTGCACTTATTGATGCGCGCAAGGGCCTTAATATGTTCCGCAAAGTCGATGTCCCTATTTTAGGAATCATTGAAAATATGAGTATGTTTATTTGTCCTAAATGTGGAGAACGATCTGACATATTTGGACATGGTGGCGCACGTGACGAAGCTGAGAAAGTTGGTGTTCCATTTTTAGGTGAAGTGCCACTGCATATGGAAATTCGTAAAAACTCAGATGGCGGCACACCAATTGCCGCATCAGACCCCGAAGGGCCACACGCAAAAGTCTATGAAGAGATCGCTCAATCGATTATCAGTTCGCTGGATGGTGCTGGATTTGAAGGCGTCGCTCCGAGCATTACGTTTGAATAAAACGCAGTTCATAAAACTTGATTATCAAGCCCGGTCATTTTGATCGGGCTTTTTTATATCTCGCATAACCAATTGATATCATTGACCTTAACAAATCGTGCTAAACGCTCTAATTCGCTTTGTAATTTCTGAATGCGAGCGGCGCCCCATTTTGTTTTTCCTTCTGGCCAAAACTGAATGATGTTAAGCGCGTCTTTTTTGCGGTCAGCCTTCACTTCAATTCGGCCCACAAAACGATCACCTTCTAAAATAGGATAGACGTAATACCCCCATTGGCGTTTAGCGGCTGGTACAAACATTTCAATCCGATAGTTGAACCCAAATAAGCGTTCTGCTCGATTACGATCTCGAATGGCTGGGTCAAAAGGATTTAAGATCCGTAAGCGAGATGTTGGAGTTTGCAATGACGCAAGACGATCTTCTATATCTTCTGGCCCGAAGGCTTCAACCCAGCTATTATCATATGATTGAACACGCACGGGAACCAAGTGTTTGTTTTCGCTTACCCAAGATTTAACTTCCGGAAGATCAGTTGCTTCCCAGAACTTATGGATATCAGATGCAGTGCCAAATGATAAGCGATCTAATGCCTGTTCGCAAAGCCAATCTACTTGTGTTTGGTCGCCAATATTTTGTTGCCAAAGATGCTCTGGGAAAACACGTTCTGCCAGATTATAAAACTTGGTGAAATTTACCCGATGGCAGGTGGCTAGCTCGCCTGAATACCACATATAATCGAGCGCAAGTTTATGCGGCGGCCGCTGCCACATTGTTTTTTCTCCCTTGATTTTGGTATCAAAATCGTGAGTCGATAATGGCCCTTGCATCCGAATACGGTCTTTGATGTCTTCGCGGCCATCTGTACCCAACATGCTGGAATACCAATTTGAACGATCAATTAGGTCTTTTTTGCGTTTAAACTGCCGCTTCCACATCGGCAAAAATTCCATCGGTAGTACCGACGCATCATGGGTGAAGTGTTCAAAAATAGATCGATCTTTACCCAAAGCCTTATCAAGCATGGGCTCACGATAATTTTGGTTGCGGCTCCATAAGATGTGGTGATGCGCACGCGAAACAACCTGAATCGTATCAAGTTGCACAAAACCAAGATCATGTATGATTTTGGATAAATCTAATGATCCCGTTGGGGCTTTGGCGAGACCAGTTGTCGCCAACCATAAAGATCTGGCTGTCTTGTTATCAATTTCAAGCATGTTACCTATCGCAGTGTATTGATCGGACTGATGACTAATATGTGGCTCTACCACCAGATAAATCAAACACACCAGCAGTGGTAAAGCTGTTTTCTTCTGATACTAACCAGGCAATCATATTGGCAGCTTCTTCAACTTCTAAGAACCGACCACGCGGAATTTTAGACAACATATATTGAATATGCTCTTCGCTCATTTGATCAAAAATTCTGGTCTTAGCCGCAGCTGGTGTAACGCAATTTACTGCGATATCTTGATCCGCATGTTCCTTGCCCAGAGATTTAGTTAAAGCAATAACACCAGCTTTTGCCGACGAGTATGCCGATGCGTTTGGATTGCCCTCTTTGCCCGCTACAGACGCAATGTTTAAAATACGTCCATAACCATGCGCTTGCATACGCGCAACCACTGCCTTGTTGACGATAAATGTACCGTTCAAATCAACATCAATCACCTGGCGCCAAGCATCAATATCATAGTCGACAAGTTTATCATTAGGTCCGGTAATGCCAGCGCTATGAATAAGAGCCGTTATTGGTCCAAGTTTTTCTTCTGTTTCACTGACGGCGTCAAAGACTTGCTGCGCATCAACAACGTTGACATAACAGATGCAATTGGGGAATTCGCTCAATACGCCGTTGGCAACATCCATGGCTTTTTTATCCATATCCCATATTGCTATGGAATAGCCATTTTTTGCGAGCTTGATAGCTGTTGCAAGACCGATACCTTGCGCACCACCTGTGATGATTGCAACTTGTTTTCTAGTCATTCTATAGCCTCCTCCAAAAACAAATTCTTCACAACATACTACTTAACTTAAATTGAGTTAATCAATTTAAACCGTTGTTTTTACATATTATTACGTATTTTTATGGTGCACCCATGCTCTTATTAGCCAAATAATACTTACCAACCCGATCACCCCTGCGATGATAACTCCAAGGAAATTACTCACCAAATCTGTTAAGTTTGATAAATGCCCTGCAGAGAAATAACCTATACATACATAGGCAAGGGTCCAGCATGCAGCACCAATACTGGCAGAGATCGAAAAATTAGGCCACTTAAAGCCCGTTGCCCCACATATATAACTCACCCAAGGCCCAGCTGGACTGACAATTGTTCGAGATAGGATGATTGCAGTATTGCCGCGCTTATCCAAAAGTCCTTCAGCTTTACCGATGATCTTTTCAACCTTCCGATAATTTTTTAGCTTGTTGATTAAACCTGGACCGCCTTTTCGCGCGATTTGGTAGGCGATTTGATCCCCCGCAATAAAGCTCAACAAAGTGACGGCAATTACATGCCAAAGGGTTAAATCTCCCGTTGCTGCAAATCCACCAGCAGCTAATGCCAGCATTGCAGAAGGCAACGGTATCCCTAGGCATGCAATTGTTGTCACAACAAACACAACCAAAAGGCCATATTGCGGAATGAGTGCCAGAACATAATCAGTCATTGGCATCTTTCTCAGCATTTGCTTCTTCTTGGGAACCAGGTTTTGGCTGCTTTTCCTTTTTAGGTGGGCGTTTTTTCTCAAGCGATTTTAAATGAGCCGCTTGCGCTTCATTAATACGGTTTTGCAGCTCTTCAAGCGTAATATCTAAATCCTCAATGACCTTGGTCAACGGCTTTCGCTTGTCGATTTTTGGTCTTAGCCCCATCACTTCATCAATAATTGGCGGAGGAAGGTCATAAGACATGACAACATATTTAGGTGTCATCCAATATTCTAATGGCTGATTTTTATGTTTTGGATCAGCAAAATAAATCAGATTTGCAATAAAACCTTTTGAAAAGAATATGACGGCAATGACAGATACCGATAAAAGCGCGATGGGTATCATATTTTTTCTGGCAAAAGCTAGAAACGAACGATCCGCTGCTGGTTGATTGCTCACGATGACAAATACCTTTTATAAGTTGATCAATAAGCACTAATGCCAAACGGGTCTTGTTTCAAT
>CAJQOR010000500.1 GCA_905479965.1 uncultured Rhizobiaceae group bacterium
CAGGTTTTGCAGATGTTGTTGATGCCGTTTCCCCTGCAGTGGTCTCAGTCCGTGTACAGCGCGAAGTTACCCCTGTTTCAAATGACGATAGCCGATTTAACTTTGATTTCGGTGGTCGTGGATTTGGCGATTTGCCCGAAGATCATCCATTAAAACGTTTCTTTAGAGAGTTTGGTGGTCAGGATAACGGTCAAGATCGTGCCGAGCGCGATAACCGCCGTGGTGGTGATGAGCGCCGTCGCCTGCGCCCTGTCAGCCAAGGTTCTGGTTTCTTCATCTCAGAGGATGGTTTTGTTGTCACAAATAGCCACGTTGTTGGCGATGGTTCTGCATTTACCGTGATCACCAAAGATGGTGTTGAGCATGATGCAAAGCTTATTGGTCGCGATCAACGTACGGATCTAGCCGTGTTAAAAGTCGAGCCGACTGAAAAGTTTACATATGTTGCGCTCGCTGATGATAAACAAATCCGAGTTGGCGACTGGGTGGTTGCTGTTGGTAACCCATTTGGTTTGGGCGGTACAGTAACTGCAGGTATCGTTTCCGCTCGTGGTCGTGATATCGGCGCAGGGCCGTATGATGATTTCATCCAAGTGGATGCGGCGGTAAACCGTGGTAACTCAGGTGGACCAACATTTAACCTTAACGGTGAAGTGATTGGTGTAAACACCGCTATCTTCTCACCATCAGGTGGTAACGTTGGGATTGCGTTTGCGATCCCTGCAACAACGGTTCGCTCTGTTGTGGATGATTTGATTGAAAGTGGTGCTGTTGCTCGCGGTTGGCTTGGTGTTCGCATTCAGCCAGTAAGCACAGATATCGCTGAATCGCTTGGTCTTGTAGAGCCACAAGGCGCGCTTGTTTCAAATTCGGAAAGCGATACGCCTGCGGCCAAAGCTGGCATCGAGGCCGGTGATGTGATCACAGCGGTAAATGGTGAAACTGTAGAAGATGCCCGCGATTTGGCCAAGAAAATCGGTGCGTTCGATCCAGAAACAAGTGTTGAGCTGACAGTTTGGCGCGCTGGTAAGGCTGAAACCATTAATGTCAAACTTGGCACGCTTCCAGTTGAGCAAGCGCTTGCAGCAAATACACCTTCTGAAGACATACCTGAGGAAGAAGTAAAGCCAGCATTTGTTGATGGTTTGGGTATTGCGGTTGAACCAAATTCAGAAGGTCCAGGTCTGGTCGTTGCTGAAGTTGATACAGGTTCAATTGCTGAAGAGCGCGGGATGCGCGCAGGTGATGTGATCGTGGCTGTGAACAATAGCGATGTCAAATCCGCAGCTGATGTCGCGCAAGTTATCGACAAAGCCGCAAAAGATGGTCGCAAGGCTGCCTTGTTCCAAATCCAACGCGCTAACCAAAACAGCTTTATCGCGTTACCAATCGATCAAGGTTAAACACACTTACTAGCCAGCAACGCGTTTGTTGTTGGCTGGCTATCTTATTCCTGAAGACGTGCTTTCCTCCCAATTTGCCTAACTTGCAATAGCGTTTTCAGGATCGCGTTAAGAGTCACGTGTCATCATGTCGCCCCCGATGTGTGGCTCTTTTTAGAGGCGGCGGTTGTCAGTGTATTTGAAGCCGCCGCTTCGTTTTTATGTTGATACAATGGGCACCACATGGTGTGTTAAGTAGTGAAGTCTGTTCAATAGGGCAGAAATCTTTTAAAAGTTGAAGTCATGAAGATTCTTATTATTGAAGACGATTTAGAAACCGCAGCCTACCTTACCAAAGCATTTCGTGAGGCAGGGCTTACTGTTGATCACGCAAGTGACGGTGACAGTGGGTATTTCCTCGCGACTGAAAACACATATGACGTGATGGTTGTGGACCGCATGCTACCAAAGCGTGACGGGCTTTCAATCATTTCATCCTTGAGAGATCAAGGCAATGAAACACCCGTTTTAATCCTATCTGCGCTTGGTCAGGTCGATGATCGCGTAACGGGTTTGCGCGCTGGCGGCGATGATTATCTCACCAAACCTTATGCGTTCTCAGAACTTTTAGCACGTGTTGAAATACTCGGTCGCCGCAAAGGCACCCGTGATACAGAAACCGTATATCGTGTGGGTGATCTGGAATTAGATCGCTTAAGCCATGAAGTGCGCCGCGGTGGGCAAGTGATCAACCTTCAGCCGCGCGAATATTCTTTGCTGGAATATTTGATGAACAATGCAGGCCAAGTCGTAACGCGCACAATGTTGCTGGAAAATGTTTGGGATTACCATTTTGATCCACAAACCAATGTGATTGATGTGCATATCTCTCGACTGAGGTCCAAGATCGAAAAAGGCTTTGAGGGATCTCTTTTGCACACTATTCGCGGCGCAGGCTACATTTTAAAGGCCTCGGAGTAACTTGCCGATGGCACGTATAAAAGCCATGTTGAAAACGACGGCCGTCCGGTTGTCGCTTCTTTATCTCTTGTTATTTGTTGTCTCTGCAACAGTGCTTTTGTTTTATGTCAGTGCGCAATCTGAAAAAGCACTGCGTGGACAAACCGAACGCGCAATTGAACGAGAAGTGCGCTCGGTAAATACGACCTACCGCAGAAGCGGTGTGAACGGTCTTGTTCGACATATCGAGCGTCGCTCCCGTCAACCTGGCTCAAATCTTTATATTATCGCATCTCCAAATGGCGAAATTTTTGCCGGCAATGTTGCGGAAATTCAACCTGGTATTTTCGATCAGGACGGCGATATTGATCAGCCATTTAAATATAAACGTTTTGGCGATTTTGATGCTGAATACACAGCGCTTGCCCATGTCATGCAATTGCCGAACGGCTTTAAATTGCTTGTTGGTCGTGATTTGGCTGAGCCTGATCGCTTTAATAACTTGATTGAACGTGCATTGATGACCGCGCTTGCCATTATGGGCATTGGCGCGTTGGCGATATGGTTCTTTGTCGGGCGTTCAGCGCTCAAACGCATAGATCGTATGTCTGTTGCGAGTGAAAAGATAATGGCTGGTGATTTGTCCCAGCGTTTGCCCGTAATGGGTTCTGGCGATGAATTTGACCGCATGTCCACATCTTTAAACACCATGTTAGGTCGTATAGAGCAGTTAAATGAAGGCTTGCGACAAGTTTCTGATAATATCGCCCATGATTTAAAAACGCCTTTAACACGGCTGCGCAACCGGGCAGAATCCACTCTTGCATCTAAAGCAACAACAAAGGATTATCGGGCAGCACTTGAAGATATGATCTCAGAATCGGATCAGCTTATTCGTATCTTTTCCGCCCTTTTGATGATCTCTCGCGTAGATGCTGGTTCGGCCGCTGCCAAGCTCAGTGATCTTGACTTGTCGGCTGTGGCGCTTGACGCTGCTGAATTATACGAACCGGTAGCCGAAGACGTCGGCGTGAAATTGATCACCGATATCGATGAGAATATTAAGATCAATGGTAATCGTGAACTCATAGGTCAAACCTTGAGCAACTTGATCGACAACGCCATCAAATATGCCTCCGAAGATGACAATCATCGCGATGATGTCTGTATTTGGGTGCGGTTGAAATCCGGCGACAAAAAGATCGTGCTCACGGTTGCAGATAATGGCCCAGGCGTCCCTGAAGGTAAGTTTGACGAGGTGGTGAAACGATTTGTACGCCTTGATAAAAGCCGCAACAAACCTGGGACTGGATTGGGGCTCTCACTGGTTGATGCGGTGATGAGGATGCATTCAGGTGAGTTGGAACTATCCGCAACGGATGAAAAACAAACTGATTTTCCTGGCCTAACCGTGAATTTAAAGTTCCCGAAAAATTCTTAGTGGTATGATGTAGAGATAGGAG
>CAJQOR010000501.1 GCA_905479965.1 uncultured Rhizobiaceae group bacterium
CTATCCCATGCAGAAATGGACGCATCGCATTGGGTCATACCAAGAAGTGCAAACGCGCGCGCCGTCTCTACAAAGTTCATACCTTTATGCTGCAAGACTTGCATGGCTATCTGAAGAAAGTGACCAGGCGGGGTGATACCCCAAGGCCCATCCTCCCAAAAGAGCGCTATTTCTTCTTGCTCTTTGGTTCGCATGGTTGAGTTCTTTGCGCCAATTGCCTTGATGTAGTTAAACTCATCGGCAAACTCGGCACCACGAACATCGTAAAAGGGGTCCGCGCGAAACTGATGGGATGAGCGCATCGTCCAAGGGGTGATTTTGCCCTGTCCAGGGAACAAGCCGCGCCCAAAGCTGCCAAATGCTGGGCCGGGTTTTGCGCTGTAAAATGGACCTGTTGGCGACCATTTAATTGCGCCTGTTTGGCGTTTATAACGTCCAAGATAGTAATTCACTTCACTTGGTTCTGAGCCATCATTGACCCGCATTCGCAACAAGTGTTTGCCGACATGGCGGCCCCAGGCGATCGCATTGTCTTTGGCAACACCATCTGGGAATTTTCTATAAAAGTCAGAGATTTCTGCAAGGAATGGTGTTTCCATCAAGTCGGCGGCTGTGGTGGCAAAAGCGGTTGCATAAGCGACGTTTGAAAAGCCTTCAAATGGACCCTCGGGTAGTCCAAAATGCTCATCATAGCGCCGCTCTAAGCCATTTGCCGCCAAGAAACCAGCCGTTAATGGCATCGCTAAAACAACAGCTGCGCGCGGTGGAGGCGTGCGTTGCTCACGAATTTGTTGAAGTAAAACATCAAGCCAATGAAATACGGTGTTGTAGTTTTGCGGATGAACAATTTGTGAGATATATGACGATTTTGACCCATATGGTGATGCGCATGCACCAAGCCCTGCAGCAGATGCCACAGCAAGTGTTTTGCAGAAGTGTCTACGTGATAATTCCATACTAAACGGTAACGCCCTTGATCGCTATGTAATATGGAGATTTATGGTTAATAAAATCTAAAAAATGTAGGTTTTGTATGCGCTAGGAATGTATTTTCGATCCCCTTTCGTATCGCGAAACACGGTGGCAATTAGCTAATGTTTTATGCCAGTCAGATCCGTTAGTTGGAATTTTTATCGAGAATAGAAAAAAGTTTAATGATTGATTTCACCTGTGCGTAATGTGTCCTGGATAAGTTACGTCCTCATATCGTGGGGCACAGGCCAGTAGCATGATCAGATCTATCGTCTGATTAAGTGTATCTCTTTGCTTCACATATCTAAGTGTTACAATGACGTGCGGGCAATGACAGTTAAAAGATTTGAACATAATCAGCGTGGAAAACTCTTTGCGGGGGCGATTGTCGCCATCGCGTTGCTTATCAAAGCACCATTTTTTGGAAATGAGCATGAGTTAAATGCAGATCTTGTTGGAAATCAATATCACATGGATAACGCCCCGTTATTCTCCGTTGACCCAATAACGACGGCCTCGCTACGCGGCTCACAGCTGATTCATACAGTTTCAAATGAAGGTTTATTGCGCTTGGCCAATGCTGAAGTTCAGTTGCAAGCGGCATATTCTAACGATCAGTTGGAAGAAAAAATTTATCAGCTGAACGAGTTAGATGCGATTAATGCAAAATGCTTTCGCGTCATGCCTTATGATATAAGCGCAATTCGTTCTGAGGATTGGCAGGATATCGATCATAAGCTGCTTAGCAGTTATATAGATCAAGGTATGCCGGAAAACGCATCAATGTCTCGAGAAAAAATCATGGCTGAGATTTGGTTGGTGCGCGAAGCAGCGCTTCAAGATGAGGAGACGCCTCAGCGTTTTCGTACCTTTGGGCTCTACTTACTTCAAGTGCAAAACACGCTTATTGACGCGCATAAATATTTTGGTGATGATGGGTTTAAATGGGCGCAGAAGCTTGTGCATACTGAATATGATTTCGAATTGGCAGAACATATACAGCAGATTATCCCATCTGAATTTTATACGCGGCGATTAAACCAAAATATGCAATTATTTTCGCAAGATGTAACTCAATTTATCCCCTGCAGCATTCGCGCCAAACAACTGTTACTTCACAAAACCTCAAGCTCGTAAGCACGCAACACACTAAGAGGTTTAGTTCTGAAAGAGCTGAATGATAGTTGAGTAATGAAAAATTTACCCAAAACATTTATTAGAGTTTAACCGCTGAGCAATGATCTCATCGATAACTATTAGGTTTCGGTTTGAATATGAGGGAAGTGATGATCCTCATAGTATCATGTGAATTGAAATGTGTTGGGTTACTATGCTGCCGTACAAAAAACCATATGAAATCATAAAGCGCTACCGAGGCGTGGTTTTGTTTGTTTTTGCTGTTTGTCTTTTGGGTGCCCAGATCACAACAATGAGTATGTTGGCAGATGATGATGATGATGAAAACGGATTAGCGAATACTTACCGGCTCGATATGTCCAGCGGTGTTGGCTCTGAATTTGGCAAAGTTAATTTAAAGGCGTTAGAGGCGCTTGAAAAATCAGCTCAGGAAGAAGCCCTCAAAAAACAAGAAAAGAAAAATTCATCTGAAAGCGCAGAAAATGCTGGAAAGTCAAAACGCAAAACTAGCGATGATGCTAAAGTTGAGATGGCCGAGAAAAAGCAAGATATACCGCACCCACTAAAAGATGAGATTGCTGATCTAAGTTCATCAAACCCGCTCACTGTGAAGTGTTTTGGCACCAAACCATATGCAACCATGATAGATAACTCAAAGACGTTGGAAAGTGTCAAAGGTGGTATCGTTCAAAAGCTTGTCGAAGAACGTGATTTCTCTGATAAACTTACATCTCCAGAAAGTATTGTCGCGCGTATGTGGCTTGCAAGAGAGCGCGCGCTTCAAGCGGAAGGTGGTCAAACTCATCTTGCTGCATTGGGGAATTATCTAATTATAGCACAACGTACACTCAAAGATGCACACGAGTATTATGGTGATGAGGGGCTGGATTGGGCCAAAACCTTGCTAAGAACCAGAGCAGATAAACGCGTTATTCAACAAATCAAAATCCGTGTACCCAGCAAGCAATTTACACGTAAGTTAAATCAAAAAATGCAGCTCTTAATAGATCATCCAGATGATTTTATTCCTTGCACAAAGCGTGCAGAGCAGCAGTTTAGCGGCTAGGTAATTGCTTAATCAGGGGCGTGTTTTTTCAGCTAAGGCATTGCAAATTTCAGTGTTTTAGATGGTAAGTTCCATCACAATATCATCCATCACATAGCCGCCGCCAATATCTGTCAGCGCAGTACCGGTTTTCTTAAAGCCCATTTTTTCATAAGCTGCGATTGAATGCGTGTTGTTTTTGTTAACCGTCAAACGAATACTATTGAGATTAAGATCATCAGCTAAATCAACAAGATAACCAATAGCCATGCGTCCAATGCCGCGGCTTCGTTCTGATGACAAGATGTAGAGTTTGGAGAGTTGTAAGACACCGTCGCCTTCATCTTTATGAGGTTGAACCCCCATATATCCGATTGCGCGACCTTGATGTTTAATTAAAAAATAAAGA
>CAJQOR010000502.1 GCA_905479965.1 uncultured Rhizobiaceae group bacterium
CAACTTTAAGGCCAGCTTCAATGGCTGCAGTTACAGAGCTATCGATTGATAATGGAATGTCAACAAGCTCTTGAACCATCTCAAGCGTTTTAACAAGCAAAGGAGGTTCGGTCTCATTGGGGTCAACGGCTGTCACGCCAGCATTGATATCCAGCATGGTTGCTCCAGCGGCAACTTGTGCAAGCGCATCAGCTTTAACCGTATCAAAATTTCCAGCAACCATTTCAGCTGCAAGTTTTTTACGTCCTGTTGGATTAATGCGTTCGCCAATCACGCAAAATGGTTGGTCGAAACCAATGATGATTTCTTTCGTTGCAGAGGCCACAATTGTGCGTGTCATAAATCTAATTCCTTCATGTCAATCCAAAATCAATGCGCGAGGACGTGATTATCCATTTACGACATTAAGATATAAAGATGTCTTTATATCCCAACTGCCGCGAGATTCAAGCCACTCAGCTGATTTTTTCAGGCCACCGAAGGGAAAAACATGCATTTGATCTATAACAGTTGTTCCGTCTGCGCCAAGCCAGTGCTGTTCTAACGGACGCGCAACCTCTTCAGGGTCAAACCCGGTTGCGAGCGTTAACAGCGCATTTGAACGCTTTTTGAGGAATGTCATAGAATTGCCCACGCCACACATGGCTGCGAATTTTAAAAGGGTTGTGATTTTTGCAGGACCTGCAACGCCGATGTGGATTGGAAGATCAACACCTGAGCTTTTGATGCTGCTTGCCCAATTGATGAAGCTCTCAGCATCGAAACCAAATTGAGTGACGATTCGCAATTCGGCACCTGAGCGTTTGCTAAATTCTTGTTTTAAACGCAGCGCTTCGAGCGCAACTTCATCAGAAAAATCAGGCGAGCCTTCAGGATGGCCAGCAACACCAATATTCATAATGCCGTTGGCATCAAAAAAACCTGTGCCAATAACTTCCATCGTCGATGTGAATTCGCCATTGGGTTTATCAAGTCCGCCGCCGATGATCAGTGCGTCTTTAACCCCAGCTTCTTGGGTCATGCGTTTCACACGCGTTTCAAGCGCTTGCTTTGTTGTCAAACGGCGTGATGCGAAATGCGGTACTGCGCGATAGCGCGATTCAGTTACCTTTTTGGCAGCCGCGACAAGCGTGTCGGTGGTGTCAGTGCCCACGTCAGTGATATAAACACGGGTGAGGGGTGGAAACTTACCAATTAAGGTATCAGCATCCAAAACTTGCTTTGGAGATACTTCAATAGAAGCCGGAATTTTATTATGTAACATCGTTTAGCTCCTCCGTTTCCGGAAATGTAAAGCCAAGTGTCGCAAATCTCCCTATTCACGACCCTCTGACTTTACGAGCGCGACCAAGCGCTCTTTGTCATATTTCTCTTCTAAAGCCTTGGCTGCTTTGTCAGCTTCAAACTCAAGATCATCAGAAACTGAAACAGGTTCACCTTTTCGCCATTCTGCGAGATATTCCTCGCTCTCTGCCGCACCTGTTCGCATTGCACACATGTCAATTGCCTCAGTAAAACGCAAAGATAATTCCCTTTTAGCCGCTTTGCGACCTTTTTTGACGATAATTTGCGCCGGGATGTCTCTCCAATATACTGTTACACAATTAGCCATAGCCAATCTCCTTATCAAACAATCTGCCTCGAAATATGCGAACCTGCGTTACTTTTTGCGACGCGAATGCATATAAAAGCGACTTCCGAATCTGTTGCGTATCAACAAAATTGGGCCGCGATCAAATTGGGGCATATAGGAGGGCGCCACAAGATGAAACAAAAAATTGGACAAAAGCCCAATTTTTTATGTTTGTGTGCAGGTAAAACGTCGTGTTCTACTTGCTATAAGTTATCTTGAGTTTTGATTAAACCATATGGAAAAACAAATAGATAGCGCCAACTATGACTGAGCCTGCAAGCGCTAAAGATGCTAATCCTAAAATGGCACCAATTCCCAAAAATAAACCATCTCTTTTTGTGTATGCAGCCGCTAAAAATGCGATCGCGAATGCTGGTGGCCAATTGCCCATTGGTATGGGTATTGTCACCACAATCGCAAGCACGAGGGTGAAGAAACCAAACAGCTTGTCGCAAATAAACTGGTTGACCGGCCAATGTCGCGGTTTGACCAAGGCTTCACCCTTTTTAAGGTGGGGGTTGATCTTGGCGATCATATTTTGAAAATTCTCACGGCTTAAACTGTAATTTGCAAGCTTTTTCGGCAACCAAACTATCGAATGTCCAGCCATGATTTGAAACGCGATAATAATCAGTGGAATACCTAAAACTGCAGAAGATCCAGGTGGTAATGGCACTAGATTTGGTAAGCAAAATACCAGCAAAAATGCACCGAATGATCGATCACCAAGTGCTGAGCATATCTCACTCACACGGACTTTTTCACCAGCTGTATCTGCCAAATTTTGCAAAACTTGGGAAAGTTCGTTTGGTGAACTTTCTACAATAATATCTGGTTCTTTTGTTTTAATACCCATCAACGCCACATCCATGAAATCCGCCTTATTGTTTTTATATTTGGCTTATATGACCATGGAATGACTAAGAAACTGGTTATTTTTGATGGTAAATGATTGGTTTAATGCACTGATCTTAAAATCTACGTGAATCTTTTATTAAAATGAAGATATTTAAACTTACACGTTATGATGGAGATGATGTGTGGGATGCTTGTAAGAGAGACGTTGTGAGATCTCCATATCCAGTGAAGCGATATTCGTATTCAAGCCCCAAAAATTCTGCTGCGCGTTTGGCTTCGTCTTGCAGTTTTTCATCGTCGGTTTGTGCCAGATAAATAAGCTTTGTGTAGCGATGAAACATCATCTCAATCAGCTCTGGATGCTTGTCAAGTTTATAGGGTTTGGTGATAAAGGTATCAAATTGGCGGGCTAGAAAGTCCGTTAAAAAAAAGGAAGTCATGTCATCATTCCAATTTTGCTCAAACAGTTCGTTTCCAGCAAAAAAGGAATAGCAGTGTGGTCCTTGAATACGTTCGACGTTTTCCTCATCACACACAATATCAAGTAAACCGCCTGTGCCGCAATCAGCATAGGCGACATAGATGTGTTCAAAGCCTTCATCTCTTGCTGCATGAATGGCTTCTTTAACACCAGGTGCGATTTTTTCTGGATGATTGTGCCAGATGGCGGGTAGGCATTTAACATCTAGCTGCGAGAGTTGGTTAAGCGCGTTCACAGCTAAGATTTCCCGCGACAATGCACCGCAAGCAATGACGCGAATTAAATTTTTATTGGCGTGATCACTCATACGATCACCTCTTTTTGCCAGTTGGATTAGCTAGCTGCTGCAGAATTGTGCTTGCGGGCCATAATCTCTTTTGCTGTATCAACAGCAACAGCTGCATCACGGCAATAAGCATCAGCACCCACGGCTTTTCCAAACTCTTCGTTAAGCGGTGCGCCACCAACGATGACAGCGTAGTCATCGCGAATGCCCTTTTCCACCATCGTATCGATGACAACTTTCATGTATGGCATGGTTGTCGTCAATAGTGCAGACATGCCTAGAATATCAGGTTGTTCTTTTTCAAGCGCTTCGAGATAATCTTCAACCGGATTGTTAATGCCAAGGTCGACAACGTCAAAGCCAGCGCCTTCCATCATCATGCCGACGAGATTTTTACCAATGTCGTGGATATCGCCTTTAACGGTACCAACAACCATTTTGCCAAGTTTTGGTGCGCCAGTTTCTGCCAAAAGCGGGCGTAACAGCCCCATTCCAGCTTTCATCGCATTTGCCGCAAGTAGCACTTCTGGCACAAACAAAATACCATCACGGAAATCTTCACCCACAATTGCCATACCGGCAACAAGCGACTTTGTCAGGACATCATAAGGTATCCATCCACGTTCGAGAAGGATCTCGACACCTTCAACAATTTCTTCCTTTAATCCATCATAGAGGTCGTCATGCATTTGCAAAACGAGTTCGTCATCGGATAGCTCAGATAGGATGATTTCTTCTTCATCAGACATAGTGCGAAGCCTCTGTAATTATTTAGCGAACTGCTAATTTCCATTCATAAAGCTATTGCACAATTTTTGCAAAATATTCGTTAAAAACGACGCGTTTTTTTTTGCCTGCGACCGGAGCGTCGATTTGAAAGGAAATATTCTGCATGCGCCATCATTTGCCGCTGTGGGGAGAATGATTTGTTTGTTTTTTGCCTCTTATGTTGTTAGATAATTTATGACGAGGAATTGCTATGTCTGAAACTGGTGACAATCTAGGTGAAGTATCACGTCGTGCCCGTTCGCGTGGGAGTGCGCGCGGTGGTGGAGCTGCTGCTCGACGTGCAGCCCGGGAAGGTGCAGGTCCTGGTCAATCAAATTCATACATAAAACGAAAATTGCCACCGTATGAAGTGTTGGACGCCGCTGGACTAGATACAATTGAA
>CAJQOR010000503.1 GCA_905479965.1 uncultured Rhizobiaceae group bacterium
TCGGTTCAGGTTCGCCGGAGTTTAATTTGCCGTTGCGCGCCAGTATTTTTAGGCGTGGTTGATGCCGCGCTTCGTACATGTGCTTTGCCCAGAGCGCAAAAAGTGGCGTAAAAAGCTCAATTTTGGCTTGAATATCAATTGTATCAGTCAACAATGCGCCCCCTTCATGGGGTGTGATTGTCAGGCGGTGCTGCCAATGCTTGACACCAGATCCACGCTCATTTGATAAAAACACCATTTTTTCATGATCGCATTCAACAACCTGCATATAGTATGGTTGCTTGGGAAGTTTCCCAAACAGTGAGACCATCACCTCAATGGATTGACCTTGATAGAGCGTACCATCTGGAAGCCCCTCAAAGGTGACCATGTGTTCGGTGACCTCGCGAAGTGCATCAAAATCAATGGCCAGTTCCCAAACGTCTTTGGGTGCTGCTGGATAAAAATGTTTGAGGGTAACGGACTTCATGGGTTCACGCATTTTGAATTGTTTTTTAAAACTTAAACGAAAAACACAAATATAATCAACGTAAATTTGAATAATAACCTTTGGTAAAGCGAAAATACTCTTTCACATTGCCAGACTTGATCAATTCATGATTGAGTTCAATGCCATCCTGGAAATAACAACGTCCAAGGGTACGGCCATATTTATCGCTGCCAACAATTTCAACGCGCAACTTTCGACCAAAAGCAAGATCACGCAGGCTTTGTGTTGCTGCATTATATCCCACTTCGTGGCGCTCAGGGGCATTCACGCCCCAAAGGCGCACTTGTTTGTCATGGTTATCTATATATAGGCTATCGCCATCAATGACCTTGTGGACGACACCAACCACGACATCATCGATCCGGTCATAATGAGCGGTGCCACGTTCTTTTTCTGCACGTTTTGCCCGCGCTTCCTCCATTCCATGTTTTCCAGCACGAATAATGTGCGGCAAGGCGCGTTGCAAAGCAGGAAGGGCTAAGGTTGTGAGCAAAAATCGTAGCATTTAAAAAAATCATTCGAGGTTTTGGTTCTATGATTATATAATTTGGAATCATAAGACTACAAGGTTGAAGATTAGGCGCTTTAAGGTCATTACCATGTCAAAAAGCCTAAAACGAGTTGAAAAGGCGTTGGTGGATGCAGGTTTAACCACCCAGATAAAACGCATGCCTGAAAGTACTCGCACGGCTGAGGAAGCGGCCGAAGCTTGCGATTGTGCGGTAGGACAGATTGTCAAATCTTTGGTATTTATCGGTAAAGACAGCGGTGTGATAAATCTATTACTGGTCTCAGGTGATCATCAGGTCGATATAACCGCGGTTAAAGCCACCATTGGCGAAGAACTGGGAAGGGCAGATGCACGAGCGGTCCGCGATGTGACAGGGGTTGCAATTGGCGGCGTGTCACCAATTGGGCATTTAACCCCGCTTGCAACCTATATGGATGCACATTTGCTCGATTTTGACGTGGTTTGGGCTGCCGCTGGCGCTCCAAACGCTGTATTTAATATCGACCCGAATGTTTTGTTAGACATAACCTGTGCAACCAAGCTGAGTGTAAAATGAGAATAGAACGTGTTTTTTGAGGAGTTATTCAATTCAAACATTATATCTTTCATGTTGTTGGCTGCCCTTATGGTCATGTCGCCCGGACCTAACGGTGTGCTAATTGCGAAGACAGTACCAACATCGGGAAGGGCGGCTGGTTTTGCCAATGTCGCGGGCTTTTTCGCAAGTTTTTATGTCCATGGTACTTTTGCAATATTTGGCATTTCCGTGCTGCTGACGCAAAGCGCTACTGCCTTTATGATTGTCAAATATTTAGGCGCCGCTTATTTGTGTTGGATTGGTATTAAAGCAATATATTCAGCCATCAAAGGTGATGCCTCTATTGATGATGTTTCTCCGGCAAAGCGTAAACGCACTTTGGTCAAAGCTTTTTTGGAAGGTTTTCTAACCAATGCATTAAACCCCAAAGTATCGCTATTTTATCTCTCCGCATTTCCGCAATTCATACATATCGGACAGGACAGTGTCGCGCTCGCTTATGGTTTTGTGACATCGCAGGCCTTATTAAACGCCATTTGGTTTTCATCCATGGCAATCTTGGTCGCAAAACTGTCGAATGTGGCGCGTAGTGATAAGTTTAAACTGAACTTCAAACGTTGGTTGAATGGTGTGACGGGTGCAGTTTTCATCGGATTTGGTATTGGTTTGGCGCGCTTTAAACCTTAGCTCAAAAGTTGCCGTGATAAGCCAGCAAGACAAATAGCGATTAAAACCAAAAGACACACGGGTTTGTAATACTTCTGCAAGGAAGGTTGGAAGAAATAGCTGCCAAACACAATCCCGCAAATGACAAATGGGGTCATAAGAACGGCGCGTTTGAACGCGTCAACAGTCAAAAGCCCATATAAAAGTTGGAATATGATGTTTCCAAGAATGGAAATCATCAAATACATCACCAATGTGCCGCGCATTTCGCTTGCTGCCCGATCGCGCGCTAAAATATACAGTGCCGCCACCATGCCACCAACGGAAGCAATATTGGCCATGCCAGCGCCCGTACCAGCAATATAAGGTCCCGCTTTTCCATCTAAAATGCTCGCTTTGATTTTCATAAACAATAAAAGCGCAAGGCTAGTTATGACACACAGCGCGACGATACGAGATGTTTCCTGATCGATGTTTGTTAAAACAAAATAACCGATCGGCGTGCCAATAACACTGCCGATCACCATGGCCCAAACCACACGCATATCAGCGTTTTTAGCACCATCACGCATCATAACCAAGGATGCGATAATTTCCAAAAGAAGGCATATTGCAACCATTTCAATGGGTGCAATGAAATTGGCAAGGATTGCCATGAGAGCTGCAGACAAAGCAAAGCCGGTGAAGCCGCGAATGATACCTGCAAATAGGCTGGTTGCTAGGACGATCCATAAAAGATCTGGTGTAAGATTAGTAAATTCTGAAATGGTATTAAGCAAAGATGTGCGCCTATTTGGTTAGGACTTATAATGGGATAAAAAAGGCGCTAAAGATAGTGGCAATGCGTGCAAAAGATGAGGCCAATTATGAGTGAAATTACAGGTGGCTGCCAATGTGGTGCCATACGTTATAAAACAAAGAGTTTGGGACGCGCTTCTATTTGCCATTGTTGAATGTGCCAAAAGGCATTTGGCGGTTTTTTTGGCCCGCTGGTCAGTGCAAATGGGCTTGAATGGACACGCGGTGATCGCAGTATTTTTCACTCGTCAAATCGTAATTGGCGCGGGTTTTGTTCCAAATGCGGAACTCAGCTGACGTATGAATTTAAAAGCGAAAACGGTGAAGGGGTAGAGTTATCCATAGGCTCGCTCGATAATCCCGATCTTGCTCCGCCAGCGGTACAGGTTAACTTAGACGCTAAACGCCATTTCCTCGATAGTTTGTTTGCGTTGCCTGGCGTTGAACCCATGCAGCATGCAAGTGACGAGACGTGGAACCAGGGTGTGATTTCAAATCAACACCCTGATTTTGATACGTAAAGCGCTAAACTTTGTTGATGGAATTACCACCATCAGCAATCAGAGCGCTTCCCGTAATAAACGAAGCATCATCTGAGAGTAAAAATGCCGCTACTTTTGCTATTTCGTCTGGTTCTGCCATGCGTTTAAGTGCGTGTAGTCCAGCAACCCACTCATGCGTTTGCGGATCATCACCTGCCATTTGCGTTTTTGTGCCACCCGGCAGCAGCGAATTTATGCGAATGTTGTCCGTGCCGTGTTCGACAGCTAGGCTTTGCGTGAAACCAATTAAACCCGCTTTTGCCGCCGCATATGCTGCCATCCCAGGTAAACCAATTGTATGTCCAACAAAGGACGATGTGAAGACAATTGAACCCCCATTAGCATCCTTGATTGCGGGGATTTGATGCTTGGCTGCGTGATAAGCGCTTGTGAGGTTAACGGACATGACATTTGACCAATTGGCATCACTCATTTCGATCAATGGCACCATATCGCCGATCATACCGGCATTGTTAAAAGCACCATCCAAATGACCATAAGTATCAAGCGCCATTGAGACAAGATCCTCAGCATATTGCCCATCGGAAACATCGCCAGCAAGGTAAGTCGCGCGACCGCCTGCGGTATTAATTTCCTTTACAATTGTTTGTAATAACTCGCTTCTACGGGCACCTAAGACCACATTGGCTCCATGCTTTGTAAACAAATGAGCAGCGGAAGCTCCGATCCCGCTGCTTGCACCAGTTATAATGATTGTTTTGTCGATTAGTTTCATTTTCCGTCTCCATATTTTATGAAATCGAAGACGATATATGCGAACAAACTTAGAGCTCACCACCCGAAACTTGCAGGCGGTTTTCTGTTTTACTCTGGGGCTTAGATTGAAGCCAAAGAACTCTGAATGTAAGCAAATGCAAGATAATTCCAATGGGTGGTCCAATAAACAAGGGTATTGCACTCACGGGAAAATCATCGGTGTGCGGTCCACCATAAATCTGTGCTGTAAGAGGTGCTAATATTAGATCACCAATGCCGATAAAACACCATAAAACAACGGCGATTTGCCATAGTTGGATGCGCTTATATGCCATAAAGGCAACCGGAATTGCCAACATCCCGGTTAACACATCACCCCAACCGGCATTTATGGCAAATTCTCTTGAAAGATAGCTGTTAAACACAAAGTGGGAGATGAGAAATAGTGCTCCCAAATTGCGATAGATTTGTACCCCGACTAATCTATGCAACCTCACATGGCTTAAGAGTTGAGATACGGGAGATGTAAATGATAACGCCAAGATAGTGACCAATGGAATCACTAAAGAAGGGATGATCCAGATGATATTATTATCATCAAGTAAAACCGCATATAAGTTGGCTATAATCGCCCATATCCATAACCCGGTGACAAGTTTGCTTGCCGTTCTCTCACCTTGCTCTCCCATTGTTTTTCCGGCAAGTTTCAGCGTCTTTCCAAGATGTAGTAAAACGCCAATGGTTACGCCATAGATGATGATAAAAAAGAGAATATCTTCTGCACTCATTTGTATTGTCCTATAGTTAATATAAAAATGATAGTGACTATAATAATTATAGTGACATTTAACATGAGTCAATCTATATATTGATGATGCCTGCTTCGTATGAAATTGATTGCCCAATTGCCCAAACCCTCGACATCATTGGCGAACGGTGGACGATAATGTTACTACGAGATTTATTTTTACAGGGGCCGCGGCGTTATCAAGATTTTCAAGAAAACTTCCCGGGTATTAGTCCAAACACGCTCTCAGATCGCTTAAAAAAGCTCGAGTTGGAGGGCATTGTTGTGCGTGAAGTTTATCAAACCACACCGGTCAGAACCAATTATGTTTTGACCGAAAAAGGGCAAACTCTTGGACCTATATTGCGAGAAATACGCAAATGGGGCACCAATCAGTCGCAATAGGTTTTGGTGTAGAAAATGCGTTTTTTACTGCCTTACAAAAATGTAAACTTCAACACAGATATCTGCAAACTCCATGCTCCATTTTAGGTTCATCGAAAGACGACACGTCTCTCAAACAAACTAGATGGAGAATAAAATGATCAAGAAACTCATTATCGGAAACGTAGCTGCTGGCCTCATTTTAACAGGTGGTATCGTTGGCGTTGCAGTGGCAGATACCCAAGGCAAACAAGCGATCACCCAAGCACCTACGCTCAGCATGATCCAGGCGATTGAAATCGCCAACACACAAGTCCCGGGCATTGTTTTAGAAGCTGAGCTTGAAAACGAAGACGGCACACAAATCTACGAGATCGAAATTGTCAATGCTGACGGTACGGAAATGGAAATCGAAATCAACGCAGATAGTGGCGAAGTGCTGCTGGTCGAAGAAGATAACGGCAAGAAAAAACGCAAATCAAAGTCGTAATCGCTTTGTCAATTTCGCAATAACATTAGGCTGTCATTCATGGCAGCCTTTACCAGTTGAGCAATAAAAGCTAAGGAGCCTTATGCGTATTTTAGTTTTAGAAGATGATAATCAACTTGGCCCTTGGGTCACCTCAGGCCTTAAAGAAGAAGGCCATGTAGTCGATTTATTTGCCGATGGAAAAGAAGCGCTGATGGCTGCGATGGGGCAGGAATATGATCTGCTGATTCTTGATCGCATGGTCCCAGGTCTTGATGGCTTAGCGGTTTTAAAATCCCTTCGTGCGTCAAAAAACACAACACCTGCTTTGTTTTTAACAGCGCTTGGCGAAGTGGATGCCCGTGTTGAAGGGTTTGAAGCAGGTGGTGATGATTATCTCACCAAGCCATTCGCATTTGCTGAATTATCCGCGCGCGTCAATGCGCTTGGCCGTAGACGCGATAATTCATCATCAGACACAGTTGAAACAACGATATTGCGATATGGAGACTTAAGTCTAGATCTTGTCGCACGCCATTGTGAACGTCAGGGGCAGGCGATCGAGCTGATGGCGAAAGAATTTAAGCTGCTGGAGTATTTTATGCGCAGGCCAGGCCGTTTGGTCACGCGCACGATGTTACTCGAGCAAGTGTGGGACATGAGTTTTGATCCAACCACAAGTGTAGTGGAAACACATATTAGTCGCTTACGTACCAAGGTTGATAAACCATTTGATGGCGAACTCATCCGCACCAGACGAGGTGAGGGCTATGTCTTCGGAAAATGAGCCTATTGAACCGTCACTAAAAGACCTAGAAACGCGCCGCATCAATAGATTTGTGAAAAAACAAGCTTATAAATTGGCAAAACCCTTTCGCTGGCTACTCAGATCATCAACTTTACGTTTGACACTCATGCTGTCGTGTTTGTTTGCGGTTGGCATGGCCGTTTCTATATTTCTAGCGCTCACATTTGGTCGTGAGGCTGTGTTGGAGCGCGTTGATACAGCGCTTACAAGTCTTGCGTCTACAGTGACTGTCAACGAAATGCTGAGTGATAATTCGATCGCAATTATAAGACCGCTTGATGATCTTGGTAATCTGCCAAATCAGTTTAAACGCACCATAAAAAAAGGTGGTGGAACGGTTAATCTCGGTGATGACTTTAATCAGTTTGATGCTTGGCGCGTTTTGATCACACAAGATAATCAAGGTACACCTATTCTGGTTGCGCTTCCTATTGAAGACAGCGAAGACGCACTCAATTTACTCTCGGGCATATTATGGACCACAGCGGGACTTGTTCTGGTGATCGCTTTGCTTATTGGTATGACAGCAGGGCTTTTAGCGCAAAGACGTCTGGTGCGCATCAATGGCACTCTAAGTCGGCTTGCAGTGGGAAATTTAAGCGCGCGCACTGGGGTTGATAGAGCTTCAGATGATTTGGATGATCTTGCACGTCAGTTGGATGTGACAGCAGCAGAACTTGAAAGATTGGTCACCCAAACGCGCCATTTAAGTGCCAGCATTGCTCATGATTTGAGAACCCCCTTGGCACGTCTTCGTGCGCAATTGGAAATGTTACCACAAGGCGAAAAACGTGGCGCGGCACTTGAAGAAGCTAGTCGGTTATCAGGAATATTTGATACCATCATGCGTGTAGCAAGAATTGAAGCTGCGCAAGGTGAAGATGGTTTCGAGCAAATCGCATTGTCGGAGCTTGTGACAGATATTGAAGATATCTTTGGACCAGTTGTGGAAGATGCTGGCAAGACATTGGTGCTCGAAAACAAAAGCTCTGGCTATGTATCAGCTGATCGGCAAATGCTCATTCAAGCGATTGCAAACCTTATTCAAAATGCGATTGTGCATGGGGGAGATGAAATCACGCTCTTTGCACAAACACATAGATCAATTGAAGAACTAGGTGTCTTTGATAATGGTTTGGGTGTCCCGCGTGAGCAGTATGATGAGATTATCAAGCCAATGGTGCGTCTCGATAGCGCCAGACAGACAGATGGTAGCGGTTTGGGGCTAGCATTGGTGCGAGCGGTTGCCGATCGTCATCGCGCTGAATTGCAATTGTCTGAAAATAAACCGCATGGTCTGCGGGCGTCCATTAGTTTTTCAAAATAAAACCCAACCTTACAAAAATGTAAACTCGTGTTCAGACGCTCGTAAAACAGCGCCGTCATATTAGCATCATCGAAACAACGAAGAACACGAAAGATAAAAACATGAAAAACCTAATTGAAAAAATCTCTGCAACCTTCGCTTCAGCTTTGGTGATGCTAGTTGGCCTTGTTATGGCTGGCCTTGGTGTGATGACAATGGCGCTCTTGGGTGTATTTGCACTGGCTGCTTTGGGTCTTGCCATGTTGGCAGCACCGTTTATTGCAAAACCAAAACGAGACGTTGAAGATGCCGATTTTGAGCCTGTAGGTGATGCTGACCCTGAGCCTCAGCCAGCTGCATAATCTGCAAAACGCATAAAGATAAATCCCCACAATCTTTCGAGGATGCATTTAAGGACCTCCAGCCTAAAATGCGCCTCGAAAACTATTTTAGATCGTCACTTAAGCTTTTTAAAAACATCACGAGATCATCTTTCTCAACATCTGATAGCCCCAAGGGCTGCAAGATAGCTTCACCATCTACATGCAATCGTTCCATGTTTATGTTGTCATAGTGGGTCACTACAGCCTCCAGATCTTCCAAGCTACCATCATGCATAAAGGGTTCTGAACGCGATGCGCCGCGAAGTCCTGGCACTCGAAATGTACCAAAATCTGAATGCTGAAATCTCACTTGATTAACCGCCCATGCGCCTGTTTTTTCAGGGTCATCAGTATATTGCCCCGCAAGCGTATATGGACTATTTTTGAGTGTTTTTAATCCACCGTAACGACCCTCATCAACGCGCGTTTTTGTGACAAAATAGGGCACGCCCGCATCATGAAATTCGCCGTTTGTAAATGCAGGTCCCGAATGGCAAAAGGCGCAATTGCCTCGACCTAAAAAGAGTTTTAACCCGCGCTGTGCAGATACAGGATATTTACCCGCTTCCTTCAAATCGCCGTCTTCTAAGGCATTTCGAAATCGATCAAAAAACGTCTCGCCAGTGACAAGTGTCTCTTGATAGGCTGCCAATGCTTTGGAGATGTTCACCAGAACAATCTGAGTATCTTGCGCGATGATTGGGCCAAAAAGCCCCTCATAGGCTACCGAATGTTCACTTGTTTGTATCGATGCTTTTAGACTTTGAGGCGTATGTCCCATTTCGTCTTTGTGCAGAATTGGGGCAATTGTTTGCGCCCAAATATTATCTGAACTGCCAGCCCAACCAAACCAGCGCTGGGTGCGCAAATTCATCAATGATGGTGTATTGCGATCAAGTCGAGTTTTACCAAACGCGCGCGGTTGCGCGTCCGAAAATCCTGTATCCGGATTATGGCAAGACCTGCATGACATCTCGCCATTACGAGATAATACGGGATCTGAAAAAAGCATTTTTCCCAGTTCAATGGCGTCTGAATTGGCAGATACCTTGTTGCTCTTATCTCTGCCAAATTGCGGCGGCCAAGGCCCGTGCAAAAGTGCTTGATCAATTTCATCTTCGGTTAGGAGTATTTCTGCCTGCGCGATCGTTGCGCCAATAAGTGATAGGGCAAATAGTAAGATTGAAAAGACACGCCGCATCACTGTGCCATGATTTCAAGGGTGAAAAGCAAATGCTTATTGTCAATCGCTGATGCTTGGTATGCGATTACCTCAAGGCGCCAAATCCCTGGCATATGCAAAAACATCCCAGATACGGAGAAATTGCCTTTATCGCTGCGTGTAATCTCTGGCGTATAGTTCATGCCATGCTGGTGCGCCGGCATTGTTGCATCAACTTTAATGCGTTCAATGCTCACATCACTGTCTGAACAAAAATACAGATCAATCCCAAAA
>CAJQOR010000504.1 GCA_905479965.1 uncultured Rhizobiaceae group bacterium
CCCGGCCTATTGGATGGTGATGGTCAAGTTCGCGACCTCTCTTCTCATATTGATGATATTGCAGGCGATGCTTTGAAACCTGACGTGATGAATAAATTACGTTCATTGGATGTTTCAAAATTGCCAATTGTCGAGGGCGTGCCCCAACAAAACCTTCGTTTAGGGCCGTGTGTTGGGAATATTGGCAAATTTATTTGCATCGGCTTGAACTATGCAGACCATGCCGCAGAAGCGGGTATGGATATTCCGCCTGAACCAGTTGTTTTTAATAAGTGGACATCTGCGGTTATCGGCCCAGATGACGATGTTCAAATCCCAAAGCATTCTCAAAAAACGGATTGGGAAGTTGAACTTGGTGTCGTAATTGGCAAGCCTGGTATTTATATTGAGGAAGCTGATGCGAGCGATCATATTGCAGGATATTGCGTGATCAATGATGTGTCCGAAAGAGAATTTCAAATTGAGCGATCAGGGACTTGGGATAAAGGAAAAGGGTGTGATACTTTTGGCCCAACTGGTCCATGGTTGGTTACACCTGAAGAGATTGGTGATGTCGATAATCTTGCTATGTGGTGTGAAGTTGATGGCACGCGCTATCAGGACGGAAGCTCGTCCACCATGGTTTATAAAATCCCTTTTTTAATATCGTATTGTTCACGCTTTATGAGCCTTCAGCCCGGGGATGTTATTTCAACTGGCACACCGCCAGGTGTTGGGATGGGGCAAACACCGCCTGTTTATCTCAAAGGTGGGGAAATCATGAAGCTTGGGATTGAAGGGTTAGGAACGCAAACGCAAAATGTGCTTGGACCGAAATCATGACTAAAATTACCAACGTTCGGACAATAGATGTTCGCTTTCCGACATCGGATGCGCTTGATGGTTCTGATGCCATGAACCCAGATCCCGATTATTCGGCGGCCTATGTGATTTTGGAAACGGATGGCGTTCATGAAGGGCATGGCCTCACTTTTACAATTGGCCGCGGAAATGAGATTTGTGTTGCCTCGATTGAGGCCTTAAAGCCGTTAGTCGTCGGCTTGGATATGAACTGGGTTGCGCAGGATATGGGCCGTTTTTGGTGCCACATGACATCTGACAGTCAGTTGAGATGGATTGGACCCGACAAAGGCGCCATCCACTTAGCAACAGGTGCAATTGTCAACGCTGTTTGGGACCTTTGGGCTAAAATTGAAGGAAAACCAGTCTGGCAATTGGTTGCTGATATGTCACCTAAAGAGCTCGTGCGCTGCATTGATTTTCGTTATTTAACCGACTGCATAACCCCTGAATGGGCGCTTGATCATCTGAAAAAGTTAGAGGCCGGTAAACAAGAGCGTATCGCAACACTAAAAAGCGAAGGATACCCTTGTTATACAACGTCTGCTGGATGGCTTGGCTATGATGATGAAAAGCTACGCCGTTTGTGTCGTGAAGCTGTGGATGCTGGTTTTAAACATGTCAAAATGAAAGTTGGGCATGATCTTGCAGATGACATTCGGCGGCTTAAGATTGCGCGTGAAGAATGCGGTCCCGACGTTCAGCTCATGATCGATGCCAATCAGGTTTGGGAAGTGGATGAAGCAATCGATTGGGTAAATGAGCTTTCGTTTGTTAATCCATGGTTTATCGAAGAGCCCACAAGTCCTGATGACGTTGAAGGACACCGAAAAATTCGCCAAGCAGTTAAACCAGTGCAAGTGGCAACTGGTGAAATGTGTCAGAACCGAATAGTTTTCAAGCAACTGATTATGCGCGGTGCCATTGATGTGGTACAAATTGATAGTTGTCGCATTGGCGGTGTGAACGAAATATTGGCTGTGATGTTGATGGCAGCAAAATATGATTTAAAGGTTTGCCCTCATGCAGGCGGTGTTGGTCTATGCGAATATGTACAACATCTTTCAATGATTGATTACGTTTGCATTTCAGGAACTAGAGAAGGGCGGGTCATAGAATATGTAGATCATCTACATGAGCATTTTGTGGTGCCCTGCAAGATAGAAAATGCTGCCTATACTGCTCCAACAGCGCCTGGATTTTCGATTGAAATGAAGCCAGATTCGCTTGTAAAATATGAATTTGATAGTGTTTGATATGGATTTAGGACTAACAGATAAAGTTTTTATAGTAACAGGCGGTGCGTCAGGCATCGGCGCTGCAATTTCGACCGTTCTTGCAGAAGAGGGGGCAATCCCAATCATTTTAACACGGCGTGAACCCGATGCTGCGTTTAAAGATGAATTGCAAGCTCTCAACGAGAAAACGCGCTTTATTCTCACAGAGTTGACGGATGATCTACAATGCGAAAACGCTGTTCAACACACACTTGATGAGTTTGGTAAGGTTGATGGATTGGTCAATAATGCTGGTGCAAATGATGCGATTGGTTTGGATGCAGGCCCGGAGGCATTTCGCAAGTCAATTGAAAGTAATTTAACCCATTATTATACGATGGCACATCTTTGTTTGCCGAGCCTTAAAAGATCCAAAGGATCAATTGTCAATATCTCATCTAAGACCGCAATCACAGGACAAGGTGGGACGTCTGCGTATTGTGCAGCAAAAGGCGCGCAGCTCAGTTTAACGCGCGAATGGGCTGCTGATTTGGCCGATGATGGAATTCGGGTCAATGCAGTTATTCCGGCGGAAAGCATGACGCCACTTTATGAACGTTGTCTTGAAGAAATGGGTGAACCAGACGCTGAACTTGCAAAGATATTAAAACGTATTCCTTTGGGTAATCGCATGACTGAGCCGCGAGAACTTGCCAATGCAGTGGTGTTTCTATTATCAAGTAGAGCAGCCCATACAACGGGGCAGTGGCACTTTGTTGATGGTGGATACACTCATCTTGATAGAGCGCTGAGTAAAGAATAACGATCTTAAACGCCAATCTGACAGGAACTTGCCATGCTTAAAGGTATTAACCCGCTGCTTAACGCTGATATTCTCCATGCGCTTGCGTCCATGGGGCATGGCGATCGTCTTGTTATTTGCGATGCTAACTTTCCTTCAGCAGCGGTTGCGGCAGAAAGTGTGCTTGGGCATCATCTAGAAATGAGTGTGGATGCGATTACTGCGCTTGAAGCAATTCTATCTGTTTTTCCAGTTGATACATTTGATGTTGATGTTCCACCGGTTTGCGGAATGCAGGTGGTTGGAGCGCCAAATGACGTGCCCGAAGTTGTTAAAATCGCAGATCCCATTATTCAAAATGCTGGCGCGAATATCGAGTTGATTGAACGACATGCTTTTTATGCGTCTGCAAAAGAGACTTACGCAGTCATTCGAACAACTGAAACCAGGTTTTATGGTAATTTTATCCTTCGCAAAGGCGTTGTTTGGCCTAAATAATTAGATCATTTTTGACAGCAATAAAGGCGAGGGATTGCTCCACCGCCTGATGTGTCATGACAAGTGGTGTACCCTCTTATTCTGAAAGGTTGCTGACCTGAAGAGATGAACCTGCATTTGGACGACGGTTTGATTTCAGCGCCACAACTTTATACCCAGAAGCTTTTAGCTCACGCAAGAAAGCTGGTAATGCTGCAACAGATCGTGCGTGAATATCATGGAATAAGATAATCCCCTTGCCACGTGCCTTCACCCGCGCCATTGTTCGTTTGACAATGGTGTCAGCTGAATCTTTGTAATAATCTTTTGAATCTATATCGACATCGAGAACAGTGATCCCGCGTTGTGCGAGCCATTTATTTAACGCTGTTGTGCTTGCAAGGTATGGGAAGCGGAAGAATGGCGCGTTTATGCCGGACTTTGCCAGTGCTTTTTCACCAGCGCGAATTTTGGATTTGCCGGTATCGAAAGATACTTTCGTCAAATTCGCATGATCGGCTGTGTGCGAACCAATTGAGTGCCCGCGCGCGCGCACTTTCTTGACCAGACCAGGATATGAATTGGCCATGGACCCAACCATTAAAAAGGTTGCTTTCACACCATAGTTACTCAAGGTATTTAAGATTGCTGTTGTTTTACCTGGAACTGGTCCATCATCAAACGTGAGCACCACTTCACCTGGTTTAAGGTGGATATCGGCAATCGAGTTTACATAAAGAGTTCTACCTGCAAGACCGCCAGATGATGGTTTTGACAAAGGCGACGAACTTGGTGTTTCAGGAAATTGAACTTTAGACTTTTTAGTTTCGCGAACAGGGGCAAAACTTCTGACGGCATTTGCTTGCTTTGTGTTCGAAAGATTTGAAGGTGAAGATAGGTTCCTCACATTGGGATCGACTTTAGCTTGCTTGCTTGCACACCCAGCCAATAGGGCCACACTTACCAAACACGCGGCAACTTTTACAATACGCATTTTTACACCGATACAAAATTACTAATGCAAGCTTTATTTCATTTTATGGTTAATTTTCTCTCAATGGCGCATTCTATCGACCAATAATCCTCAAACAGATATGAATTGTATTGCGCTGCAGCATTGGCGCGCGTTAAAAGAAATGCATGATTCTAGATCGGTTTTTCGAAAAATTTGAAGGCACTATCGATCCGTTTGGAGAAGTTGATAATCTTCAACCACCCAAAACGACATTGGCATTCATTTGGCACTATATAGGTCAGGCAAAACCTGTCTTCGCACTTATGCTGATATTTGGCGGCCTGGTAGCTCTCTTTGAAGCAGCAATGTTCTATTTTATTGGGCAAATTGTAGATGTATTGGCCAATGTTGATCCGACCAAAGGGTGGGATGGGCTGACATCTCAATATGGTTTTGAACTCGCTGTTATGTTGTTTATCGCTACCATCGCTCGCGTGGCTATTGTAACCGGTAGCGCGATATTAGAAGAGCAGATCGTTGTTCCGGGGTTTTTCAACCGGGTGCGCTGGCAAGCCCATCGCCATGTGTCTAAGCAGAACCTTCCGTTTTTTCAAAATGATTTTGCTGGCCGAATTGCCACCAAGATATTGCAGTCCGGGCAAGCAACCGGTGATCTGATGATTTCGGCGCTGCAAGTGGTTTGGTTTATTGTTATTTATTCCATCACGACGCTAACCATGGTCGCAACGCTGGATTGGTGTCTAGCTGCGTTGGTTGCGGTGTGGATTTTGTTGTTTGTCATCATTGCACGTTATTTGGTTCCGCGCGTAAGGCGCAGCGCAAAAACCATGGCCGAGAAAAGCTCGATGCTCAATGGCCGGGTGACGGATAGCTATAGCAATATCCAGACATTAAAACTATTTGCCAATGATGAAGAAAATGACCATTTTCTCAAAGATGGCGTGAAACAATTTATCGCCTCACTTATTGTTTTTACAAGAAACATTACAACTGTTCGCCTCACACTTGCTGTCTTGTCTGGTACGATGATTTCGCTCATCGCAATGTTGTCGATAGATCTTTGGCTGTCGGAATTGATTACAATTGGTGAAGTTGCGTTTGCCTTGGCGCTTATGCTCCGTTTGAGTTTGCTGATGGGTCGATTGATGACACAGTTAAATTCGTTGATGCGCAATTACGGCACGATCCAAAATTGTGCGGATCTCATTTCCCAACCGATAGGCTTATTGGATAAGCCATTAGCAATCGAGCTTGAGGTCGAAGACGCGTCCATTGAATTCGATCAAATTCATTTCGACTATCTTGAAGATAAGCCGGTTATTAAAGGTTTATCGCTTTCCATTAAGCCGGGGGAAAAAATTGGTGTCGTTGGACCCTCTGGTGCTGGGAAATCTACTTTAGCAAATTTGTTGCTACGTTTTTTCGATGTAGAGCAGGGCGCAATTCGTGTGGGTGGTCAAGATATTCGGGATGTGACGCAAAGATCACTGCGTTCGCAGATTGGCGTCGTCACACAAGATACTGCGCTGCTTCACCGCTCCATTCGCGATAATATTATGTTTGGCCGTTCGGATGCTGATGACGCCGACTTGTTAAAAGCTATTGAAAAGGCACAAGCTACAGAGTTTATCGATGATCTTGAAGATTATAAAGGTCGCCGCGGGTTGGATGCTCATGCGGGTGAGCGTGGCGTTAAATTATCGGGTGGACAAAGGCAGCGCATTGCAATTGCGCGCGTGATTTTAAAAGACGCACCTATTTTAGTTTTAGATGAAGCCACCTCAGCGCTTGATTCAGAAGTTGAAGCTATTATCCAGGTGCATTTAGAACGATTGATGGAAGGCAAAACAGTCATTGCGATCGCACATCGTTTGTCCACCATTGCCAAGATGGATCGTTTGGTTGTGCTTGACCAGGGACGCATTGTGGAAAATGGAACACATGATGAGCTTTTACGAAATGACGGGCTTTATGCGCGTCTGTGGTCCAGGCAGTCCGGTGGCTTTATCGCATCAGATTAAATCGCGTCTATTTTGATTCTCTGCGACAAGAAAATTGGGTCAGAAAACCTGCCTGTTTGGAAGTTTTCCACTGAATGGAAAGTTTGTTGTTGATTTGAGTGCTTTTTTGCCGCGACAATGTGCCATCCTTTGCGGGTTGGGTATGGACTTATTGGGAGAAGGGGCATA